>NZ_JAPDHR010000007.1:0-105059 GCF_030063005.1 Dehalobacter sp. | reverse complement strand
TGGTATTATTGGGTTTGTGGTTATTCTCATTATACCAGATTTGGTGGTTTCCTTGTTGTATTTAACCATACTTTCAAAGACTTTCAAGGTTTCAACCTACCCGACAGGGTGGGAAAGTTGAGTTAATAATTATAATTTGCTACTCTAACCTGATAACCATATAATTTTATCTTATCTATTCAACCGGTATCCCGCCCCCCATACTGTCTCTAAGATTTTTGGGTTTTTACTGTCATCCTCAATTTTTTCACGAATACGATTAATATGCACCATAACCGTCGCGCTATCCCCAACATAATCATATCCCCATATTTTTTCAAACAATTGTTCTTTCGAGAAAACAATATTAGGATTTTCAGCCATAAATTTTAATAATTCAAATTCTCGGTTAGGAAAGCGAATTTCTTGCTCACCCTTATAGACCTTCCATCCATGCAGAAGAACCCGAATATTACCTATTTGTATCTCATCGCCCTTCTCACCCGATTCTATCTGATTGGCTTCTGTTAATCGACTATACTGTCTTATATTTGCATTTACTCTTGCTACAAGCTCAGCGGGATCAAAAGGTTTAGTAATATAATCATCTGCACCAAGTCCCAGACCACGAATTTTATCAACAGATTCCGTCCTTGCCGTTACCATGAGAATTGGAATATTAATTTCACCTCTTATCTCTTTGCATATCTCATAACCATTCTTTCCGGGAAGCATAAGATCCAGCAGTAATAAGTCAAACTTTTCCACATGCAGAAGTGGAAGTACTTTATCGCCATCACTTACAATGAATGTTTCAAACCCACTAGCTTCCAGATAAGCCTGTTCTATCATACTGATATCATCATCGTCTTCGACAATCAGAATTCTATATTTGGCATTCATCTAAATCACCATATTCAGCGAAAATTGGTAGTCTTATTCGAATAGTAAGACCGTTGCTGTTTTCTGCATCTACTGAGCCTCCCATAGCATCCACTAGATATTTTACAATATAAAGACCTAGTCCATTCCCTTCTTTTATATTCCTTGACTCATCACCTTGGAAAAATTGTTCAAAAATATGGGAAATCTTATCTTCTGAAACTCCACAGCCATTATCAGATATCTCAAGTACTACATATGAATGTTCTTCAAAAATATTAATGGTAATTTCAAGCTTATCTGTTTCTGCATATTTTTTACTGTTTTCCAGTATATTGTCAAGTATTCGTTTCATTTGTTCTCGGTCAACATTTGAAAACAAACCTTTTTTTACATCTTTAATTTTAATTTTTATAGATTCATTCTCTATCAATAATTCGTATCTTTTCACATAATCTTCCAGATACTCACTCCACTCTATCTTTTCAAAAAACAGTGGCATATTACCTGTTTCAAGTTTTGAGAAATAAAATAACCTTTCCAAAAGCCGATCCATTTCTATCGTTCGTCTATAAGCTGTATCAAGAAATTTTTCTCTTAATTCAGGTGTTGTCGCAACCCCATCCTTGAGACCTTTTATTGTTCCTCTGATTGCCGTTAATGGAGTCCTTAAGTCATGAGAAATTCCCGCCACCATTTCAACTCTCACCTTTTCATAAGACTCCTTTTCCGCATTAGCTTCCGTTATATGTTCCTGCATTTCATTAAATGCGTCACAGACATATTCAAATTCAAGATCTCCCTTGTATTTAACAGGTTCAGAAAAATTTCCTTCTTTCATTCTTTTTGCTCCTTTTGACAATGCATCTAAAGGATTTGTGATATGTTCTATAAGTCTCTTAGTAAAAATCTGACTAATTATGAGTAAGGCACCTATGCAAAATATACCATCAATCAGCAATAGTATAAGTATAGTAGTCAAACTATTTTTTTGAAACAGGAATTTATGATATTCTCCTGCAATTGCAAACACTTTCATTTTCTCATTCATATTATTTTGTGTTAGCACAGTCATATAGTCTTGTACATAAATATGCACCTTTTCATCTGTTTCCAAATAATCTCCAATTTCATTTATAAGCTCACTCACAGGAAAATCAGTATTTGAGTAAATCACTTCACTATCTATTTCAACGCAAAGAGAAAATCCATACCTGTTCAGTTTTGTTGCAAGATTGTTTATCGCCTCTTCTGTTGGGGATGGATTCCAATCTGTCAGGATATTTCTTATTTGTTCGGTATTATCTGCTAACTCAGACGAACCAATCATGCTGTTTTTATAAGTGCTCTCATATAAATTTACTACAAACATATTAACGAAAAGAAATAGACTTAAAGTTACAAGTACCATTCTGGTATTAGAAATAAAAATTCTGCGTTTCACCGTCTGCTTTTCCTTATTCATCGTCCTCCTCCTCGTTTTTATTTTATCGGTTTGTTTCTGAAAATCTGTAGAGTTTTAATCTAAGGCCAATACAATTTTTTGGGGTTGGATAAAACTCCTGATTCACACGTATAGGAATTCGGTGAAGCTTGAAATACCGGCATTTGACCCCGATGTCATCTTTTTTATCTCCTCAAGGGTTATTCAAAAATGTAGCAGCTTTAAAAAGCTGAAGTCCTTTATTTATCAGGGTTCTACCCGTTCCAGTAATGAAACCGTTTCTGTATGCGGTGAGATGACATAATTGATGTCGATTGAATTTTATCATATAGGGTGAGTTGATGAAATTGCTATCAACTGAAAAAACTTAGGGGTGAGTTGACACATTAGATGTTTTTTGTATTTTCTCACTTTATCCACGTGGGTTGAGATTAGTCATCTGCTGCCCGATTTTGAGATTTTTCAAATTCACCCTTGAGTGTGTAGTTTTTTGATTTTTGCTACACTCACAAGGGTTCAGTAGGCAGGGGATATAAAAGGGTCTAAACTACCGTTTTAATGGGTATAATCCAAAATAGTAATTGAATCACCTAATTTCTTTACTATTGCCTCTTTCATTTGTTCCGCATGAGGACATTTAAATCCAATCGGATTGCCCCTTGTTATGCAAGACGCTAAAACGATTGTATCAGCACCCCTTTTAACCATTTCAGCTGCTCTTGTCACTGCTTTCTTACCGGGACAGCCGCCGCAAGTATTAAGACCAATAATTTCAATTTCACCTTCCACGCCTTCAAATGCACATTTCTTTTCTCTCATTACTTTGAAATCTGTTGTCGCAGGGCACATATCCTCTGTCTGCATACACCTTATTAATCCAACCTTCATAAAAATCCGCCTCCTAATTTTTTTCTTTGATCTCGGTATTCTGTATTATTACTTATTCCTTTTTAAAATTTCAAATTCATTTTTCACAAATTTAATCAAACCTTCATCTCGCATATTACAAAGTTCACGTGACAATGCACTCCTATCTACACAAAGATAATTTGCAAGACCTTCTCGGTTATACGGTATTGAAATTTTTTTTAAATGGGTCATTTGTATCTGAGTATTGAAAAAAGTTAATAATTTTTCCCTTGTTGTACGTTTTGATAGAATCTCAATTTTTTGACTAAGGGTAATATTCTTTTTTGAAATCAATGAAAGCATATTCTCTATTAAACTTGAATGAAAAATACAGGCTTTATGGCAAGTTTTAATTATTCGCTTACAATCAATAAAAAGTATTTCACAATCTTCAATGGCTTGCACCGTTACAGGGCATTCAAAAATATCCGCACAAGCAAATGCTTCTGCAAAAATGTCATTAACGCCCAAGTGAGCAAGAATATTAACATTACCTTCCATATCTTCTTTTATAACTTGAATACTGCCTGATAGGACTATTCCAACAAAGTTAACATGGTCACCTTGAAGTAATATAACATCCTTTTTCTTATAAGAATCCACCTTTGAAGACAGGCATTTTATAATGCTTTCCAAATCATTTTCGTCAAAATCTTTGAACAAAGCATTTTTTTGTAGTTGCTTAAGATATTTCTTCATAAATTACCTCTTTTGTTGCAAATGCAACCGCCATCTTTTTTTCATTATAATATACTAATACTATAAAAAACAAGGAGGAATTCTAAATGTTACGACAAATTATAAAAATAGATGAAGACAAATGCACTGGTTGCGGATTATGCGTTACAGCCTGTCACGAAGGTGCTATCGGCATGGTCAACGGAAAAGCAAAGCTTCTTCGTGATGATTATTGTGATGGATTAGGTAACTGCTTACCTGTTTGTCCAACCGATGCTATTAGTTTTGAAGAAAGAGAAGCAGCTGCATTTGATGAAGATGCCGTAAAGAAAATTTCGGAAAGCAATCAACCACAAAACTTAGCCTGTGGCTGTCCGGGTACTCAATCCAAAACTCTCGAACGTAATGCTCTTTGCGAAGCCAAAGCGGATGCTCATATGCCAATCCAAACTCAATTAAACCAATGGCCGGTACAAATCAAACTTGTTCCACCAAACGCACCTTATTTCAACAACTCTCACTTATTAATTGCAGCAGACTGTACCGCATATGCATACGGCAATTTTCACAGTGAATTCATGAAAAACAAAATAACCCTAATTGGCTGCCCAAAACTTGATGAAGGCGATTATAGTGAAAAGTTTACTGCAATTCTTAAACTGAATAACATAAAATCCTTAACTGTTGTTAGAATGGAAGTCCCTTGCTGTGGGGGTATTGAAAATGCAGTTAAGACAGCACTTCAATACAGTGGGAAGCTTATACCTTGGCATATTATTACAATATCAACAGATGGCAGGATTCTTGAAGTATAATTCATTTTAATAAATCACTATGCTACACCCGCAAAGTTAGATTCATCCTATCAACTTGCGGGTTTTTTTATTAATTTATGAGAAATACATCAGTTTTAGTAAGCTTAACCCCGCATTCGTTCTAAAATAATGATCTCTTATTTTACAAACTGCTTCCTGCGACATTTCATCTTCAAATATATTTATTAAGAAATCTGCTTCAACAAGAATTTGAAAATCTATATCGTCAATTGCATTATATGTATGATGATGTCCAACAAGATAGCTAACTCTTGAGATAATCAAATCACTAAAACCAAGCCTTTTAAGTAAATCTTCTGCAATTGCGGGTCCTTCAATCTGTTGGTACTTTCCTGAACTCGAATTGTATTTCTGTTCGCTGACTTTAATTCCGATATCATGGACAATAGCTGCAATTTCCAAAAATTCCTGTTTTTCACTACCTATCTGTTCCATCTCTCCAATAGTTTTTGCAAAACTATATACTTTCATAAAATGATTGATTCTTTTAACATCACCTGCATAATAATTAATCATTTCATTTATAATAGCATTTTTTTCATCCAAGCTATATCCCTCCCTTTAAACAACAACTCCTGACAACGGCTATTGATTGTCAGGAGTTGCATTCCATATTGTTATATCTTTTTTATTTTAAGCCATAAACAATTTTATATCATCATCAACGGTTCCAATACCTGCAATTCCAAAGGTTTCAACAAGAACCTTTGCTACATTTGGTGATAAGAATGCCGGTAAAGTTGGTCCTAAATGAATGTTTTTAACACCCAAATAAAGCAGAGCTAAAAGTACAATAACAGCTTTCTGTTCATACCATGCGATGTTATAAGCGATTGGAAGCTTATTTACATCATCCAGACCGAACACCTCTTTGAGTTTCAGTGCTATCACTGCAAGAGAATATGAATCATTACATTGTCCTGCATCCAGCACTCTTGGAATGCCACCAATATCACCGAGCTGTAGTTTGTTATATCTGTATTTTGCACATCCGGCAGTAAGTATAACAGCGTCTGTTGGAAGTTTCTCTGCAAAATCTGTATAGTAATCTCTCGACTTCATTCTGCCATCACAACCTGCCATGACAAAAAATTTCTTAATTGCACCAGATTTTACAGCATCAATTACTTTATCTGCCAAAGCAAGTACTTGTGCATGTGCAAAGCCTCCAACGATGTTGCCTGTTTCAATTTCTGTAGGAACTTTACATTTTTTCGCCATTTCAATAATCGCAGAAAAATCCTTTTTGCCTTCTTTATCTGCTTCAATATGAATACAACCCGGATAACCTGATGCACCTGAAGTAAATATTCTGCCTCTGACCGCTTCGCTCCTTGGAGGTACAATACAGTTGGTTGTAAAGAGAATTGGCCCATTAAAAGATTCAAATTCCTCAATCTGTTTCCACCATGCGTTGCCATAGTTTCCTACGAAGTTCTCATACTTTTTAAAGAACGGATAATAATGTGCAGGAAGCATTTCGCTATGAGTATATACATCAACACCTGTTCCCTTTGTTTGCTCTAAAAGCTGTTCAAGGTCTGTGAGATCATGCCCTGAAATCAATATACCAGGGTTTTTACCAACACCAATATTAACACTCGTAATTTCAGGATTTCCATATTTGGATGTATTTGCTTCATCAAGAAGAGCCATAGTTGTTACACCAAATTCTCCGGTTTTAAGAGTTAATGCAACCAGTTCGTCGGCTGATAATTTATCATTGATAGTTCCCGCCATTGCTTCATATATAAATGCGTAAATGTCAGGATTTTCTTTCCCAAGGTTCAAAGCGTGATGGGCATATGCAGCCATCCCCTTTAAACCATACGTTATAAGTTCTCTTAAGGATCTGACATCTTCATTCTCTGTAGCAAGTACTCCGATTTTTGAAGCCTTTTCAAGCATCGAAGCCTTATCGGACACTTCAAAATTAGCAGCATCTTCTAATTCTATACCTGAAACATTCTTTTTTAACTCATTTCTTAAACCAAGCATTTTTTGAATCTGTTTTTCAATAGCTGATTCATCAAAATTTGCATTAGTAATAGTAATAAAAAGACTCTTTATTACTTCATGATTTACCTCTTTTAGTTCCTTATCTTGAAGTTTTCCTTTCACTACAACTTCCGAAATCCCTTTTACTGAATAGATCAACAAATCCTGAAGTTTTGCCACTTCCTCATTCTTACCACAGACACCCTTGATCTGACAACCCGTACCCTTTGCCGCTTCCTGACATTGATAACAAAACATGCTCATAATAAACCTCCTCTAATTTTTTGGTGCAGGTGCTTTAACAACAATCAGTTCCAAAACCTGCTCATTGTGATTTTTTACATTCATTTTGGTGTTGAAAGGAATTTTAAGAATTGTCCCAGCTTCATATTGATGAATTTCCTGTTCATTTAAGCCAATAGACAAGACACCTTTCAAGACAGTCATGTAAACATTTGAATTCGAAAAATGTTCAGGCAACCCTTCATCTTTATTAAGAATCATATGATTAAAATGAAGATTATCATCCTGAATAACTTTTTCAATAGTTTTTTCGTTACCCGTATTCATCTTAAAAACCTGTTCAATCATTTTTTAATTTCCTTTCTTTTGTATTTTTCTATTTTATTATACGCTATAGGCAAAACTTTATCTGTTGCATTTGCAACAATTTTAAATATTATTTTCAGATAGTCAGAATTTTAAAACCCCATACTTTTAGAATTTACTTTTTCCTATACACAATTGCCGATTTCGGGCAAACTACTGCACAGTTTATACACTGATAGCAATAAGCAGTATTGATAATTGCTTTTTTGCTTACTTTAGATACTTCTATTGCTTTAGAAGGACACGCATTTTCACATAATTTACAGCCAACACATTTATCGGAAATAACCATTTTAGAAAATAGTGCATGTTTACCAAATAATTTCTGAAGTAATCCAAATGGACAAATTTTATTATGAAAAATATCCGGTTTAAATCTCAATGTCATTACTACAGAAATGATTAGTAAGATGGGCAATATTGGTATATTTATAAAAAATATTCTTTTAAATAATATCACTGATAGTATGCTGGCAATCAAAACTACAAACGAAATTTTTTCTGAATTGAGCCATTTAGGAACATTAACACTTTGTATCTTCAACTTCTTTGAAAGCCACTCAGTGGGTTCCATTAGCGTATTCATAGGACAAATATACCCACAGTATATTCTACCAAAAAACACTGAAAATACTATGCTTACAACAAATAAACCTAGCCAAACCATCATATTCCCTGTAAAAATGAGAAAAGTAAACAGTAATAAAAAAAGTACCCTTATACTAAAAACTAACAGCTTCATAGCAAACCCTCCATAATTAAACTATTGATATAAATACATTATAGCATTATAATTTAATTTAAGGTGTTACCAAGGTAACACTATTAAGAAGGAGATGTTTATTATAGTTAAATACTGGGATTCAATTAATGAGTCGACTTTATTAAGCACACTGCCAACTGAAGAAATTCAAAAATTATTAGAAAATGGACAATTCAGAATTGTTTGTTACAAAAAAGACAGTATCATACATTTTGATGGAGAGGTTTGTTCGAAGCTTGAAATTATCCTCTCTGGTAAAATTGTTATTGAACGTATAGATGAATCTGGTAACACTCTAACTATTTCAGACTTTTATTCTGATGATATTCTTGGTGGAAATTTGATTTTTTCAACCAATCCCCGTTACCCAATGACAGCTATATCAAAGCTCCCTTCCGTTATACTGGAAATTAACAAAGAATTGCTTTTTAGTCTTTTCAGTACAAATCCGCTTTTTTTAAGCACGTTTCTTGAATTTATTTCCGATCATGCTTCCATCCTTAGCGATAAGATTAAACATTATATAAATAGAACCATTAGAGAAAGCATTATCAACTATCTGAAGTATGAGCAAAAAAAACAGAAGGCTTGTAAAATAATACTTCCTACGTCCAAAAAATCATTAGCTGAAAAAATCGGAGTTCAACGAACTTCTTTATCAAGAGAACTCCAAAAAATGAAAAATGAAAAATTAATTGATTTTGACTTTAAATCCATAACTATTCTTAATTTATAATTTTGTTGCCCAAAAAGAAAAAGCCGCAAACAGCGATGTTCAACATACCATTGCCTGCGGCTCATATCCTACATATTTACTTACTGGTTTTGCCTTCACCCTTTGACCACTTTTGAATATAAACTTATATTAACTTATATCTTAACCTCTATATCCACACCCGACTTAAATGAAACCTGAATCTTATCGTCAAAAACAGTTATCTGCTCTATCAGCTGCCTTGTGAGTTTATCATCATATTCAGAGATTATTCCGCTTTGAATATCCAGAAACTCTTTCATCTCACTTATTCGCTGGCGTTTGGTTTGCCTCTGTGCATTATGCTCCTGTGTTTCTTGTTTTATTGACCTTAGTCTGTGAATTTCTGCAGCTAGGTTGTCATAGTCAGATTTTGAACTTGCCAGCCGCATGATCTCATCTTGAAGTGTACCAAGCTTTTCATCAATGGCATCTGTATCCATATCAAATTCTGTTCCCAGCACTGTTTCAATGTTCTTAGACAATATGGTAATAAAACCTTCTCGCCCAGCAATTATCTGATTTATTGCTATCGTCACTCCTGTTTGCAAAACTTCCTCTGTTATTGTCTGCGACAGGCAGTCACTGCCTTTTTCCTCAAGCCTATTAACGCATCTCCAAACAACGGATTTCTTTCCTCTGTTGTTCCAATGAACCCTGCGATATATCTCCCCGCATTCTCCGCAAAAGACAATGCTTGATAATGCATATCGTGAGCTATAAATCCGTTTACCGCCACTCTTAGAGTTGTAGATATTTACTCGTCTCTTAATTTCCTCTTGCACCTGCATATGTAAATCCCTTGGAATGATTGCTTCGTGGCTGTTTTCTACATAATACTGAGGTACAATTTCGTTATTGATAACCCGCTTCTTTTCAAGAAAATCAATGGTATAAGTCTTTTGAAGCAAGGCATCTCCGACATACTTCTCATTTTGAAGCATTTTTTTAACTGTTTCTGGTCGCCACTTTGGAAGTCCCGCTCCTGTTAAAATGCCATCAGCTTCAAGACCTTTACAAATATCAAAGAGGCTTGCACCTTCTAAATATTCTCGGTAAATGCGTTTTACAATTTCCGCTCCTTGCGGATCGATAATAAGTTGTTTCTTGTCATCCTTGGTATAGCCTAAAAAGCGATTATGGTTTATCTGCATTTCACCTTTTTGGAAGCGATATTGAAAACCCATCTTAACATTTTGACTGGTGGAGCGGCTTTCTTCTTGTGCAATTGAAGCCATAATGGTAAGCATCAGCTCACCTTTACTGTCAGTGGATATTATATTTTCTTTTTCAAAAAATACTGGAATATTCTTATCTCTTAACTGCCTTGTATAATTCAAACAGTCGAGAGTATTTCTTGCAAACCGACTCACTGACTTTGTAATGATGTAATCAATTTTACCAGCCATGCAATCGTCGATGAGCCGATGGAAATCTAGCCGCTTCTTGGTGTTAGTTGCTGATATGGCTTCATCTGCGTATATACCTGCAAACTCCCACTCATCATTTTTTTGTATAAAATCAGTGTAATGACTAACCTGAGCTGCGTAGCTTGTTAATTGTTCTTCGTCATCAGTGGAAACCCTGCAGTATGCGGCAACTCTCAGCTTGGTTACCGCTGTTCTAGTAGAATTATTACTTCCAGTTCTACGTGTTGCTGGTATTACGGATACATTTTTAACTGCCATTTGCTTTCAACTCCTCTCTCATTATTTTGCTATTTAAAAATTCAAAGGTGGCAGTGTTATCGGTTGCCACCTTAATGCATTTTATTATTCTTCTCATAAAGTTACCGTCAAAGACTGTAGGTTTATCCTTCATGGCGGTGAGCAGTTTATCTGTCATATAATCAAAATCATCAACCTTTGAAATAGAATACACGTATTCTGCTTGCTCGAATGGATCTGAAAAAAGTTGCTTTATTGCGACTGTGTCTAGCTTTGGTTTTACTGCAATTTCATCAAGATCAATCTTACCCAGCACCCGCATAAAAGCCGCTTCAATTAAATCCTCTTTTATCATTGCACTTTTGCAGGTAAGCCTGTTTTTCACAAGATATCTGCTGCACTTCCAGCGTTCATTACCCTTATCTGCGTATCTCCTAAACTCACTACCGCAATCGTCACAAAACACAATGCCCCAAAAAGGCGATATTTTAGTTTTATCCAAGGCGAAGTAATTTTTATTTCTTCCCAAATGTTCAGCCCGGCGTTTTCGCTCCGATTGAGCCTCGTCCCAAATTTCTTTATCAATTATAGCAGGGTAGAAGGTATCACCCATATATCTCTTATCCTCAATCATTCTGCCCAGTGAAACGTGCTTACGTGGTATCCCAGCAATATCCGCTATTCTTTGAAGCGATGTACCAGATAAATATTCTTGGAATAATACCTTTACATTTTCAGCTTTTTCACCATCTATTACTGCCACGCCGCTTGCTATCAAATATCCATATGGAGTATGTGCCATAACCCTCACCTCGCTATCCTTTCTCTTAAACAAAGTCCATTTTTTAGTTTAAATTCAACCTCTATGGAAGATATCACAAGAATTCCACTTACAAATCGAATGAACAACTCATCATCAAAGCCTTCAATAATGCCACCGTCTTTGTTAAGATATTTGTAAAGCTCCTCAGTTTCAGTAACCCTTGTTTTCTCGCCTTCAACACCGCCATTAAGAATTGCCTTCTTATCTTTGAGGCGTAAAAGCTCAGCTTTAAGGCTGTTTTGCTTTTCATAAAAGCGAGCAGGTTCAATAATATTCTTAGTGTAAAGTCCTACAATTGATTGTCCCTGCTCTGATATTTCATCTATTTGCCTGTTAATTTCTACTATGTCTGCATATTTGCCGCCGCTATCAATTTGTTTTAAAGCCTGCAATAATGGCTTCAATATTAGATTTCGGTTTGAATAAAGCTTGTTCATCATCACAACAAATGCTGACTGTATATTTTCATCTCGGATAAACAGCATTGAACAGTCTTGCCCATTGGTACTAATGTGGTTGTTGCAGCACCAAGCGATATATTGTCCAGCCTTATTTGGCAAATGAACTCGTCTCTTAAAAGTACTGCCACATTCATTGCAAAGTATCATTCCAGAAAAAGAGTATCGATTTTGATATTTTGTACTTTTCTTTTTTATGCCCTTTTCATGACCTCGTTGCTTTAAAATGCTTGTTGCCGCTTTGAAATCCTCTTTTGATATAATTGCCACATGATTATCCTGAAGATAAAATTTATCTTCTTCACCCTTATTAGCATGCCTAATAAAATTATCATCTGTATATGTCTTTTGGTGAAGCACGTCACCAATATATTTTTCATTTTCAAGTATTCCTCGAATGGATGTAGCAGACCATTTCTTGCCACGCTGTGGTTTAATTCCATCAGCATCAAGATGCATCGCTACGGCTCGTGTTCCAAACCCTGAAAGCACCTCGGCAAATATGCTTTTAACTATCTTTGCCTGTTCTTCATTAGGAATAATTGTTTCCCCATTGAAGTCATAGCCATAGGGTGGAACTGCCAGCTTATAAGTCCCATTTTTAAAGCGTTTCTGTATGCTCCATTTATTATTTTGCGAAATAGAGATTGATTCCTCCGCTGCAAGTGAACTTAGAATCGTTAATATCAACTCGCTGTCAGTGGTTTTAGTATTGATGTTTTCTTTTTCGAAGAGTATATATACTGAGATATCCGTTAGCCTTCTTACTATTTCCAAACAGTCAGTTGTATTTCTTGCAAAGCGGCTGATAGACTTTGTTATAATAAAATCTATCTTTTTACTTTCACAATCTGATAGCAATCGAAGAAGCTCGGTGCGATTTTCTTTTTTTGTACCACTTATTCCCTCATCTGCATAAACACCAACAAACTCCCATTCCGGATTAGAATTGATAAAGTCTGTATAATGTTCTACTTGGACATTAAAGCTTTGCATTTGCTCTGTGCTATCTGTTGAGACTCGGGCATATGCCGCAGTACGTATTTTTTTAGTTTTGTACAATGAAGTATCTAGCCCTACTGGATTGATTGTTGTTATTTTACGCATTATTTTCACCTCCATTCGTGGGTTACATGATAGCTCTAAGTGTGCTAATTAGCAAGGTATTCAAGCCATAATCCCTGCTAAGTATGGCGAAAAAGATATCCGATTTAGTGCATCAATTTTCTGAAATTCATCCGCAGTAATTAAGCCTTTATCCAGCATCTTTTGAATGAGCTTTAATGATAAACTATAGTGTCATATACTGGTGGCTGAACAATAATGCCCAAGGCATATAAAAACATTGTTTCAAAGCTTAGGTTATGAGCGACCTTTGTAATCTTGTCATTCATAAATACTGTTTGGGAAAGCCAATTCGTGATTTCTTCAATGTTCTTAGCATTATCACCTACCCTATGATTTAGAGGTACATAAACCGCAGTTCCCTCAGCTACTGAAAATGAAACACCTGCAATTACTGATTTATGTGCATCCAGTGCAGCAAATTTCTCATCTCTATATTTATCAATCGGGGCAGTTTCGAAGTCAAAAGCTATGACCTTAGCATCGCCGATATATTCCTGTAATTCATTAAGCTCTGTTACGCATCTATAATCCATGTTTCTCTCCTGTCAGCCTATTAGCAGGGGAGCAGGAACAATTCCCACTCCACCGCTTACGGCGTGTTTTTATTTAAGTGGTTCTACAATCTCACCAGTTTCCGCATCAACAAACGGCAAATCATCTGCTGCTTCAACGGCATGTTCCATTTCAAAGCCGATGTTTTTGCTGTATAACTTAACCTGTTCAGACAGCTTGTTAATCAAAGTGAATTCATCTGGTGTCAACACTCTATCCACAGAAAACTGTGCTTGTGAATATGCAATACCACCATTATTCGTAGCCTTCTTGAGACTAAACTTTGTAACCACGCTGTTTGATTTCTTGCCCTTGGAGAGCAGTCGCTTGATAAAACGTGTAAATTCTTTCAGAGAGCCTGTTGGTATTGAAATAAGTAATGGGAAAATCTCGCCTTCACGCAAGACATAAATTCTTCGTCTATTCTTGCAAGCTTTACTGCCATTTTCACCGCTTCCAAATTTATTGAAATAACAGGCACTACAACTTCCCCCGGGATTGCCTTCACCATTCAATCCATCAAAGCTTCCGCAATCAGGCGGCTGGTTTCCACCTGTATATTTACTTTGATAATATGCGTGCAATGGATGATGAAACAAAATAACTGCTGAAAATTCTTTGACTGTATCTGGCTCGTTTGGATTTTCACCGGGCACTTCATAAACCGTTGAGCCTGCACTTGGAATTTTAATGCGTTCAAATCCACCCTCAAGACCGTCTAGTTCTTCTGCCATGGCATCGTTCATATTGAAATCTGCAAGATTCATAAAACCTGTTTTTATTGTTAATGCTGTATCATTCTTTGACATGTAATTATCCTCCGCAATTTAATATTTTTTTTAATCTATATCAATGCATCTCTGCCCTTATTTCCTAGCTCATTGTTTCTTCGTATCTTTGTATCAGAGAAGCCTATTTTGCTTTTCTGACCCCGACCGTAGTTTTTTCATAGATGTTAACTAAACCATCTAACCAATCGGGTAATAAGTCTGCGTTATCTGACATTTGCTCTTTCACGAAAGCCGATAATGAATTTGCATTTACGGTTTCATACACCAACACACCAAAGCCATTATTTTTGAGTGTGTCATAAAGTACTGCTTTCTTTTCTGCATTAGCTGAAGCTCTTGTAGCATTTGTTAAATAGAACATCGTGCCACTTCTCGTAAAACTCTGTGTCTCTGTTTCTGCCATAAGTTCAGATAATGCATAGTCGGTTTCATCGATTTTTGCATTGATGTCCTTAACGTCTTGTTCTGCCTGTTTCTTAGCTTCCTTAAGCTCTTTTAGCGTGTCAGCCAATTCAAACATTTTATTACTCATCACTTTCACCTCCTCCCGCTGTAAATGGATTGGTTCCATTTTTATAATCATCAACGAGTGTCCTCGCTAAATCCGCTTTGTTTTGTAGTGCCTTCAAGACTTTTTCATCCACAGTTCCTTTTGCGGTAAGATAAATGTAAGTGCAGTTCTCCTTTTGCCCGACTCGATGTATCCTAGCCTTTGTCTGTTCAAAATTACTCATAGAGTAGTCCAGCGAATAGAAAACCATTGTACTTGCTGCTGTTAGTGTAATTCCAAGTCCTGCTGTAGCAATTTGTCCTACAAAAACTTGAACCTCTGGGTCATTTTGAAACTGTGATACCTGTACGTCTCGTTCCTTCACACCACCCATGATCAAGGAATACTTTACTTTTTTACTCTCAATCAATTTACAGATAGCTTTTATTTCTGCTATAAACCTTGCAATAACAACCAGCTTCTTATTTTCGTTTAATGCTTCATCGATGATATCTTCAAGAGCACTAAGTTTTGATGTGCTTATTCGTTGAGGTGCATTGCCCTCATCGTCACCAATAAATCCACCAGTCAGCTGGGATAACCTAAGAAGCCTTGTAAGTACATTTGTTACAGTAACTTCGCCTTTTGAAAGCTCTGCAAAACTGTCTTTGACTAAATCCTTGTAGACCTTAGCGGCATTGGTTTCCAGCTCAACATATCTAATAATGTCGGTGGTGGCTGGCAAGTCTAAGCACTCCGCTTTTGTGATTCGATATGCAATGCTGTGAAGTCTTTCTGTCAGCTCCCTCTCCATGCTTTTCTTTAAGATCGGAGTGTGGCTGCCATAACCCGTCATATCAAAGTATTTATTTCTAAATATGTAGAAGCTCTGACCAAAAACTGTAGGATTTAAAAACTTATATTGGCTGAATACGTCAATGGCTTTATTTGTAATTACCGTTCCTGTAAGAAGCATCTTGTATCTTGCCGCTGCTCCCAGTTTATGTAGTGACTTTGATTGCTTCGTGTTGTGAGTCTTGATTTTATGCCCTTCGTCTGCCACGATAATATCTGCATTGAACTTGAGTAGCTCATCTTCCAGCCTCCATGCTGATTCATAGTTTACGATCACCACTTGAAGAGGTGTTCCAGTCATATGCCTGAGCGTATCTGCTTTTTTATTTCCTGTACCAGATAGAACCGCTACTGTATAATTAAAATCAGCAAATTTTAAAAGCTCTTCCTGCCATACGCCTACAATAGAAAGTGGTGCGATGATCAATACTCGTTTTATCTTGCCAGCATTATATAGAGCACCGATGACAGATATAGTAGTGATTGTCTTGCCTGTCCCCATTTCCATCAGCAAAGCAACACCAATGGATATTAACTTCATTTGAGGTATTAACCCAAACAAACTACATACAAAGTAAAACGCTTCTATTTGGTGTTTATAGGGAACAGCTTTGATTGGCATTGCATTTTCTTTCTTCAATTTTCCTCACCTCCATTCATTATTGAAATATTATTTTATTTATTTGCCTACAGGCAACACTTGATGCAAAAAAAAGAGCTTATCTATTGGTTCATTCGGAAATACTCTGATAAGATTTCCTGCAAGTTTTGTACCTCCTTTCCTGCGACCATTAAAAAGGCGATTCACTTCCGCTCTTGACATCCCAAGTTCATTTGCAAATTCTGTCTGAGACCATCCTTGCTTGAACACTAGATCTTGAATATATTTCATGTTTGGCACCATACTTTTCACCTCCTGTCATCGTTTGCCTCTGGGTTACATTTTTATTATAGTGTTCCCCATTAGTGTTGTCAATTCGTTTTTGCAAATAATTATTATATTGTTGACAGTAGGTTACACCTATGTTATACTTTTCTCAAAAGGAGGTGTGCATAATGCCTACAAATATTGGTAGCTATATCGCACAATTGCGTGCTGAAAAGAAGATCTCTCAACGAGAGCTTTCTGATAGAAGCGGCATTAGCAATACTGAGATTTCCCGTATTGAAGCAGGGAAGAGAAATAACCCCACACCGGCTACTCTTCGTGCCTTATCAGAAGCTTTAAACATTGAATACAGTGACCTAATGAAAGTTGCAGGTTATATTGAGGAAATTCATGAAACGGACAAATTTTATGAATTAGTATTCAAAGATGAAAATGGTGAAATTGTGGATATTAAGCGTGGAGTAAAAGATATGTTCCGTAAAGACGAGGATTGGGCAAATGTTGCTTATCGTGTGTCTCGTGAATTAACAGATGAGGATAGGTCAATACTGAAGGACATGGCACTGTCGTTTCTTAAAAACAAGAAAAAACAGTAATCACCGTCCCTACTAAAGAGGAGAGTGCTACTGTCATGAAATACTTTGATGAACGATATTTGACCATAAACAAGCTATCAGAAAACAGCAAGCATCTAATACGGATTCGGCTTGCTGAATTCTTACATACTTACAATATAAAAGAATATCCAATTAACTGTGTTGAATTACTTGATACAATAATAAATAGCAACAAGCTTAATCTCGAAAAAATGGAAAATGATCAGCTTTCACATAATGTTGATGCTGCAGCCGAGTATTATGGTGAAGAATATGGTTACTGTATTGTCCTTAATACCCGCAAAAGAGGTTCATTCCGTTATTCAAGTTATCGACGTTTCAATTTTACCATTGCTCACGAAATAGCCCATATTATTTTAGGTCATTTGCTTATACCACGCCGACTCAAATCTAAAAAGCACCTTGATCATGACGATTTAGAAGCTGACGAATTTGCAGGTCGTCTACTAGTTCCAGAACGCTTATTAATAAAAAGCAATTTTATTTCTCGTGAAGCGGTCGCAGCTGAATTTTTAGTTTCAGACCAAGCCCTGTTTAAAAGAGTGAATAATCTTAAAAGGCTTGATTTATTTAGTTCTATTCCTGTTGCAACTTGTAAGCAGTGTGGCAATACAGATATTTCACCAATTGCTGAATTCTGTATAATCTGCGGCAACGAATTAACATCTTCTAACGTAAAAGGTGTTAAACAAATTGAATATACAGTTCCAATGGAGCTTGATCATAATTCAAGAATTATTATTTGCCCAATATGTAAAAACGAGGAAATGAGCACCACAGCCAGCTTTTGCCGTATTTGTGGAACTTCACTTTTCAATGAATGCAATGGAGATAAGTATCAAACTAATTGCTACCACAAGAACCCTTCCAACGCACGTTATTGCGAAATTTGTGGCAAGCAAACAATCTACTCAAAAGAGAACTTCCTTCTCTCTTGGCAAGAAGAACGGAGCGAATATATTGTGAACTCAACTCACAGATAGGATGATGAAATATGATTTATAATGATGGTTTTCAGATGAATAAAAATGACCAAGTCGTAATTTGCCCTAAGTGCAAAAACGAGGAGTTTAGCTCCAAATCAGAATTTTGCAGAATCTGCGGTACACGTGTATACAACAAATGCGAGGGAGATTGGGATGATAGAGATCAGTATTTAATTCAGCACAATTGTCCCGGGAACGCTCGCTTCTGTGAAAGTTGCGGCAAACCTACATATTTCCTTACTGAAAATTACTTGAAGCCATGGGATCAAGTGCAGTTCATAGACAACGACGAAAATTTTTATGCTACAGATGAGGTTGCCGCTACAAATAATGAATTTGAAATATCGAATTCAGCTCCTGATGATGAGGATTTACCATTTTAGGCAAAATAAAAGCAGGGGGATAGGAAGCTGCACGCTTCATAAACCCTGCTTTTATTTTAAATATATACAAATGACTGCGGTGCAAAGCTGATGCCAAAATCCATAAGTTTTAGTGGTTCTTTATATTTTTTCACTTTACCGAGCCGATAGGCGACAGCTTTTTCTTTATTCTCAAAATACACATCAAAGAAATGCTTTGTAATTCCCGAAAATTCAGCAGTAAGTTCCCAAACTTCATCGGGGGTATCTACTATTATTTCCAAAACTTCAACTTCACCAACCACACGCATTACAGGGGAGGTGGAATATATAACAATCTTATCCACATTAGATTTACACTTGATTTTTCTAAACTCAAACTGCTTATTGCCATTCAAAATATTTTCTACATGTTCTGGATTAATCGATAATAACATTTTGCACATCTACATCACCCATTTCTAATAGTTTAATGAACTGTTCTTTTGTGTAATCCAAATTATAAGGATGAACATCAAATAATCCCTGCTCTTTTAAGTTTTTGTGAATTATATTATGACCTTTACCCAAAAAGCCATTATACACTAATTCAAGCATCACGACATTATTTTGACCGTTATATGTACTAGTTAATTCCTCCGCTGTAAAAACAGTTTTGTTGCCCGCATTCTTAACAAAATCAGCAAGGCTCATAGCTGCTCTTCCATTGTTTTTTATTACATCCATTTTGGTTATTGTACAATATGATGTAACTGCCGATCTGTAGGTTTTTCCTGAGTCACCTTCGAATATCCGATAAATACCGACTGGTTCCCCAACTTCATAGTGCATAGCTGTATAAGGTGAACCTATGTAAACCTTTGTAACCCCATTGCCAGCTGTTTCCTCCTCAATCTCACGCTTTCTGATTTTTAACTCAGAATAAGGGAACAGTCTATCATGAAATCTCTCAAATATCGGCAGTAACCCTGCTTTGCTAAAGTTTGCTCGAATAAATGGGAATGCTTTATAAGGGTCACTATAATCAATTTTGCTACGACTTTTTAAATATATGCATTCTCCACGACTATTCATACCAACACATTTAAACCCAAATCGCTCAAAAAGACTGATTAATTCAGAATGTTTTTCAAAGACAGTAACATAAATGTCCTCGGCTTTATCATCACGCCATTTCCAAAGAGTAACACCCAATGCACCCTCTCCAAGTCGCATACCTCTGAACCGTTCAGCCAATCGTAATGTTCCAATTTTAACTCGAGGTATGGGAGGTAAGGTTTTGTCCATTAGCTGAATATCTTCGTTTTCTCTTTTAAGATAGACAAACGCACCCACACCTTGTTCATCGTTGAAAACGAGAGCATACTCTCCTGCATCGCTTTTTTTCTTAAACCAAACTGGAAATTCCTCATAATCCGCTTTTAGTGCATCAAAAAAAGCGTCTTCAAGGTTTACCTCTGAAAATTTTCGCCATTCAAACTTACCAGCCATTATGCTACCTCCATTCAAAATCACTTATTTTCAAGCACCGCAATAAACTGTTGCCAATCCTTCACGCTTGCCTTATTCTTGGCTTTTCTTATAGCCACCCTCACAATATCAGTTGACATTACATACCCTGCTATATCTGGAGGTACACATCCTTTGTTTTGTCCTGCCAAATCATAGTATAACGGAAGATCATCATCTGATAATTTCAAAACAGCCACCAACTTTGTTAATAGTTCTCCACCAGTAGGTGGATATCTTCGGTTTTTTTCGATATCACAAATATAGACAGTAGTAACACCCAACGCCTCCGCAACTTGTTTTTGCGTGATGCCTTGGGTTTTTCTTTTGCCATAAACATATGCACCAAATGTAATATCTTGACTACTCATTTATATAACCTCTTAACTTAATTGCTTATTAGCATATTAGCTAATATTATTATAGTGTAAATCGAAATTTTCGTCAATGACTTTCTCCGAAATATGGACATATAGGGACATATCAAATAGCCAGTCCATAGAACTGACTATTTGATATGAGCATTTATATCTTGAAGTTTTTAGAATATTTTACAATCGGAGAGACACCGCTTCTCTCTACAAATTCCCCAATAAGGTTTTCATATTCAATTCCTGCTTTTTCAACAAATGATTTAGGCTGAACGCTTGCGATAGGTAAAAGTATCTCTAAAGAATAGTCGCCGCTTTCATACCCATTGCCTTTATCAGTAAATTTTGCGGATTTAAATTTTCCATTTTCAATTTTAACTTTATCCTGAGCAAATAGCCTTTTATTCTTGTTAATAGATATCATCAACTCCGCATCATCAAACAAATTCGTACTAGCTTGGATAATAACTTTTTTATCATCATCTACAATTATGTTTAAATCAAAATCTACCTTTAATCCATTTTCATTTATCGGTATAGTAGGATTGAATTTATATATCTTTTCTTTCTTAACGTATTTTATTGTTGCCATATCAGAATCAGTAACATTTATTTTGTTTTTCCAGTTTAATTTTTGCTCTTCAATTAATTTTATACTTTTTGTCATATCAGACATTAAATATCTGAACAAGTAAAAGTCTTTATTTTCAAGGCTTTCATTACGAGTAGAAATACTAGCTATTTCATCAAATGTGCTTATTAGTGACTGAAACAACTCCAAATACTCATCAAATAAGGGGTTTCTGGATCTACCTAAATCTTGCATATGAAAATATCTTTCTCTGATTTTTTTTGTACCATTACAAATTTCTGAAACAAAAGAGCTTATATCGTTTTGCAAATAGTAATTATTGAGAATATCAAACTCCTCTTTTATAGAAAAGTAAAAATTTAAATTACATACAAATAAATATTTGTCGTCTTCAAATGCATCTGAAAGCATTTC
Source organism: Dehalobacter sp. (assembly GCF_030063005.1). NCBI lineage: Bacteria > Bacillati > Bacillota > Clostridia > Eubacteriales > Desulfitobacteriaceae > Dehalobacter > Dehalobacter sp. Next base: position 83,703 of record NZ_JAPDHR010000007.1, on the reverse strand, counting down.
CTGTGTAGCTTGAAAATTCTCATTAAAATCCCATGATATATTCTTACTCTCTTTTTCTTTTAACTCAATCGGCTTATGAACTGCACTATCACTTACCCAAAGAGCTCTTAAAATCCAATTAGACATCACAAGATACTCATCATTTAATGCAACATAAATCCAAATGACAGAACATGCTCTCATCTTCTTTTCAATTACATCATAAACGGCTTTCTTAATCATTTCTATTTCGTATTTCCCATCAAGTACGATAGATATAGACAATCTTTTATCAGATCTTGTAGAGATGTCTTTAACATCATGAATTTTATACATGACTTTACAATCAACCTTCCTTTCAGGACCTACTGCGAATTTTTGTTTAATATGTTCAGCATATGTAGGTAATTCAGGGTAAACTGTCCTAGATGATATCCCTAAGGAGTCCAATTCATCTCTTATACTCTTTTTGTATTCATATGGGATTAGTATGGTTTCAGTTGCTTGATTTCGGTCTATGGCATTAATAGAATTAATTATTTTTCCTCCACTCACCGTATTACCACATATCAAAAAAGTGCCTTGTTGTATAAGTAATCTATCATTGTCATTTGCAAAAATATTATTTGGTTTAATTATATAATTTCCTCTACATATATCTAAAAACTCAGATTCTTCTATTTTTGAATCAAATTTCTTATAATACTTACTACACAATTCGCTTATATTAGATTTTTCATTAAAAGCTAATAATGATAAAGCATGAATTTCTATGTCATTATAATGATATAATTTACCATCAACAAACACATAAACTATACCATCTGACTTTTCCGCATCATCCTCAACTGCAAAATACAGAGCACAAAGTTCAGAAATCGTTAGATCTACCAATCTAGTAGGTAGTCCATAGTGCTGCATTTTTGCCAAATACTCTATTGGTAGTTCATTATTAGCAAAATCGCTTTGCCTTTCTGCAATTACCTCACTAATAATTGTACTTTCATTATTTAGAAAACCCTCATCTCTTGCAAGACTACAGGAAATATCCCAATTTTTATTCTTTTGTCCTCTAAATAATATATTTTTATAACTTTTATAACGGGTTAATATTTCTTTGTATTTTGATACACTGTTTGCTTGACTCATATCGCACCTCCTTACTCCGCATCCCCATTATCAGTCCACATCTCACACTGTGAAATAACAACATCCACAGCTTCTTCTTGACCCTCTGGAGGATACTTGTATTTTTTAAGTAACCGCTTTACCATTGACCTCATATTCGCTCTTGCTTGCTCTTTTTTCTGCCAGTCAACAGTCCTGCTCTTCGAGAGCATTTGAGTTAGTTCCTTTGTTATCTGCACCAATGCTTCATTTGAAAAGAAGTCCTTGATTGCCGATGGCTTTAGAAGTGCATCGTAGAAGGCTTTTTCCTCCACAGACAGACCCATTTCATCTCCTGCTTTATGGTCTTTGGCTATATCTGCCGCCATTTTTAACAGTTCATCAATAACCTCTGCATTCGTGAGTTGACCGTTTCTATATGAGTTCATCAACCGTCCCATTTTTTCAGAAAACAGCTCTGATTTTACTAAGTTTGTCCTCTTATAAACAGATATTTGTTCTTGAATTAGTTTCTTGAGCAGCTCTGCTGCAAGGTTCTTTTGTTGCATCTTAGCGATATCTTCCAAGAACGCTGCATCAAAAAGCGAAAATTCAGTTTTAACATCGGAAAACAGATTAATAACCCCATCACTCTTGATGCTCTGCTTTAATAGCTCATTGATCCGATCGTTGATTTCTTTAAGTGACAGTTTCTTACCTGTAACAATCCTTGTAATAGCTGTTCGCACAGCTTCAAAAAATGCTGCTTCAAATCTCTGTGTTTTATCAAGTAAGCTTCGACATAGCGATGCAGATTGTTTGAGATATAGAGCTTCTTTAATAAACAAGTTTTTCTCTTGTTCATCTGCAATTATGAAGTTTATTCCTCCTACAATTGCTTTTGCTCTGTCTAAGTCGCTTCCATTTTCAAATTTTGAAATATCAAAAGAATGGAATAGATCCTTACAGACTGTAAGTTTCTCAATAAACTTTGGTAATGCCGCCTTTGATATATCAGTATCACCATAATTTTTTCTATCACGCAAAGTGAATTCTTTCATTGCCTGTTTGAGTGCAGATGCTATGCCAACATAGTCAACAACCAAGCCACCCTCTTTATCACCAAATACACGATTAACCCTTGCAATTGCCTGCATCAGATTATGTCCTGCCATCGGTTTATATATATACATTGTGGCAAGTGACGGTACATCAAATCCTGTTAGCCACATATCAACCACGATTGCAATTTTCATTTCATCATTGTCATTCTTGAACTTTCGTGCAAGCTCTGACCGATAGCCCTTTCCACCCACAATATCTTTCCATTCTTCGGGATCGTTGTTGTCGCTGGTCATAACAACTTTTATCTTTTCTGACCACTCTGGTCGAAGCCGTAAAATCTCAGCATATATCTTCATTGCAATAGGGCGAGAATATGCAACAATCATTGCTTTCCCAGTCAGCAAATCCTGCCTGTCCTCGTAGTGAGTTACGATATCATTGCAAAGTGATTTTATTGTCGCTTCTGCCCCCAAAATTGAGTCCATTGTCGAAAGCTCTTTTTTACTCTTTTCAACGACATATTCCTCTGCCTGCTCTGCAACACGCTCATACTCTGCATCAACACTTTTTAGAACCTCTTCATTAAGTCCAAGATTTATAACTCTACTTTCATAATAAACTGGACGGGTTGCTCCATCCTCCACTGATTGTGTCATATCGTAAACATCTATGTATTCACCAAAAACCTCTCTTGTTGAGCGGTCTTTAACTGATATTGGCGTACCTGTAAAACCTATGAATGTTGCCTTTGGTAAACTTTCTCTCACAAGGCGTGCAAAACCGAGACTAACCTTTCCGGTCTTTGAATCAATTTTTTCATCCAATGCATATTGACTTCTGTGTGCTTCATCTGCCATTAAGATTATATTTCTTCGGTTTGAGAGTGGTTCAGCTGATTCCTCAAACTTTTGCATTGTGGTAAATATAATTCCATTAGCTACTCTTCCAGCAAGAAGTTTTTTAAGATCAGCTCTATTTTCTGCTTGTTCGGGCACTTGCCTCAAATAATCTTTACACTTTGCAAACTGTCCATACAACTGGTCGTCTAAATCATTTCTATCGGTCAAAACTACAACCGTCGGACTATTAAGAGCTGCTTGTAAAAGCTTTGTATAAAAAACCATTGAAAGCGACTTTCCGCTACCTTGTGTATGCCAGAAAATACCACCCTTGCCATCAGTTTCTGTAGCAGTTTTGGTACGTTCTATTGCCTTTTTTACAGCAAAATATTGATGATACCCAGCTAGAATTTTATTATCATCAGAGAAAAGAATGAAATTTTTTATAATATCAAGCAAGCGTTTTTTTACAAACATCCCCTCAAACAAAACATCAAACATTGCATACTTTGTTTCTTCATAATCACCACTTGTGGTTTTCCATTCCATAAAACGATCTTCAGCAGAGGTAATAGTTCCAACCTTTGAAGTTGCAAGATCGCTCATTACACAAAAAATATTGTATGAAAAAATACATGGAATGTCCTTCATATAGTTCCGTAATTGACGATATGCCGCCGATACATCTGTTTGCTCACGAGAGCAGGATTTAAGCTCAATCACAACGAGTGGGAGCCCATTAATAAAAACCACGACGTCTGGTCGTTTTTCTTCGTTTTCCACTACCGTCCATTGGTTTATAACACAGTAACTGTTGCGGTCAGTATTGTCATAGTCGATGAGTTTCACTCTGTCATACTTTGTTTCACCGTTATAAACCGTACTAACCTCAATACCATTTTGTAAATAGTCCATGAAAACGCTATTCTTCTGCAAAAGTTGTACGCTCTCAAAGTTTTTGAGCTTATATATTGCTTCGTTAATAGCATCCTGCGAGAGCTTGGGGTTTATATCGCTTAAGGAGGATAGCAGCAATTCTTCATATAATGGCGAGCGATAATCACGTATTATATTGGGTCCATATAAATAATCATAGCCCAAATTATCACGCATTAATTCAATTATAGCATTCTCAAAGTCTTGTTCTGTGTATGGCATATCACACACCCTCCTCAACCGGCAAAAGGATTTCGCCCGAAATAAGTTTTGGTAGCAGAATATCTCGAATGTTTATAAGTATTTCTATCTCTTTTGTTAGCTCCTTTTGAGCAAAATAGGTAACTTCAAAAATCTGATTGAACTTATCTATAACACTCTTTGGTGGGTACACTGTTTTTATTAATGCAAAATCACAATAATTCATTGCTTGCCTTACAGAACCTGAAGCCCTTTTTATGACTTCACTTTTAAAATTATCTGTCTTAATAAACAATTTAAAAAACCAATGGTAATCCTCTTCAGCTTTAAAAACAACATACACTGGACTGACACAACCATCAAAATTGTATTCATTCATTCCAATTGAACCGATGTTGACCCTCGCTGGATTATAGGCAAATTCCTTATTCCTAACTATTATGTATTTTGATAAGTCTTTACTGAAAACTTGCTTCGTAAAGTATTCTTCTGAAAGCTTTAAATTGCCTGTGTTGACTGCAGATAAAACTCGAAAATCATTAGTTCTCGTTTTATCCCTCATATTAATCGTTACATTTCCAAGCTCAACAGCTTGCCAACCTAAAGGTATCAAACCAAGTTCACTATCCACCATTTTTCCGCCACTGGATTTATAGGGCTGATCATCTTCATTCTGAAATTCAAAATCAACAAACCAATGCTTAAAAATAGCCTGAGTCATTTCATCAAGTATCTTGTTTGTTCGTTTATTCTGCTCTATCAAATCGTCAATACAGGTTAAAGTTGCCGCAATAGCCCTCTGCTCATGGATAGGTGGAATAAAAAGTTTGTAATTAAACAAAACATCATTTTGAACCCTTTGCCTCCCAGAAGTACCTGTCATAGATTGAATTGCTTTGTTTTTGATCTGATTAGATATGGATAGGTAATATACAAAGTCATTTATAGTTTTTCCAACCTTTTCTCTCATAACAATAAATTCAGTTGACCCAAAACCAACTTCACCATCATCTAAAATATCTACTTGGGCAATCTTCCCATTTTCAAGGCATGGTGTTATTCTTGCCATAAGAGTATCACCATTTCTAAACTTGCTACCACCATTGAATACAGTTTCCTCGTAATCGTAAATTTTTCTAGTACATGGACTTATTTTTTCCATAGAAACTTTTTTCATCATAGTATCTTTAACTATTTTTTCTGATGGATTAAACTCAATTACATCAGAAAGCATTTCCTCTTTCCACTCACTAAAACTCATATCCAATCGCCCCCAGCCTTGACCTTATCTGTTGTTCCAACTCCAGCCTTTTTTTAAACACTTCTGATAACTCACCAGTAAGTCGTGCCATCTTTTCTTCAAATGGATCACCATCGTCTTCCAGTTCCTCGATGCCAACATATCTTCCTGGTGTCAAGATATAATCATGTTTTGCTATATAAGCTGTTTCAATTACAGAACAAAAACCTTTTACGTCTTCACAATTACCTTTTTCAAAAGCAGAAAAAGTATCAGCTATTTTTTGTATATCCTTATCGGTAAGTTCTCTGAGTGTACGTGTAGCCATTGTTCCTAAATGTCTAGCATCAATAATAAGCGTTTTCCCTTTTTGCTTTTTATTCTTGTTTAAGAACCAAAGAGAGACCGGAATTCCAGTTGTATAAAATAATTGAGGAGGTAATGCCACAACACCTTCAACTAAATCGGCTATAATAATGTTTTTTCTTATTTCTCCCTCGCCACCGTTTTGAGATGATAATGATCCATTTGCAAGCACAAGCCCAATCTTACCGTTCGGTGCCAAGTGATGTATCATGTGTTGCATCCAAGCAAAGTTGGCATTTCCAGCTGGCGGCAGACCATATTTCCAACGCACGTCATCTCGTAGCTTATCCAGTCCCCAATCCGAAAGATTAAAAGGAGGATTTGCAAGTATGTAATCAGATCTGAGAGTTGGATTGCAATCATCAAGGAACGTATCAGCATTATACCTTCCTAAGTCTGCCTCTATCCCACGAATAGCAAGGTTCATCATACACATTTTCCATGTAGTGGCATTACTATCTTGTCCATATATTGATATGTTGTTTATATTTCCTTGGTGGTTTTCTATAAACTTCGCTGACTGCACAAACATGCCGCCGCTGCCGCAGCAAGGGTCTATGTTCTTACCGTCTTTGATACAATAAGAAAGAGCCTTCCCCGACAGCAGCGTGCCGAAAAAGGCTTGAAATAAAGGGCTTCCGAGGTTCCGCACCTTTTCGATGCGAGCTTCGGGAGCCCTTTTTTATTTATTTGGTTTGTAGTGCCGGCAGCCTATTTTGTATTTACTTACCCTGCAAAATTGGCAGCCGAAGAATAATTAAAAAGTGTGGCAAAATTAAAATGTTCTTCGTTTCACTCTGACGTTCTGCTCACCGTTTATTACGTGCGACTTTATATGTATTTTCGAGATATTTTTCCGGCTCCGGCATCGGGTGACCTTTATGCTTGATGTCTGCACGTTCCTCTTTTTGATAAACAGCAATGATATGCTGCCATTCCTTTGGGTACATTTCTTTGAACTTGGTCTTAAATTCTTGAATATCATCCGGATTACTCATTGCTGCAAAAACTGAGGCGACTTTTTCTTCTTTTTTCACTATTACTGCTGGCATATGAAATCCTCCTCGTTTTATTTTAATGCTACTGTTATTTCTCCACCGAAATTGTTGATCACAAAATGATCATCTGTAATAAGCTGCTCCTTATTCACTCGGTATTCAAAAGGAAACAGAACGCCTATGTTCGTAAGGTCGGGAAGAGTATAGTAGCTATTTCCGCCCACTTTTATTGCTACTAACAGCATATAATTAACGATCTGTTCGTTACTTATCGGATACTTTTGTATGTGGTATTTTCCGGGCTTTTCGCAAGAAAGCACGCCCATGTCCTTCATGGTCATGATGATCTTGTCCGTGGAATGGAACAGCGTTGTTCTTTCACCCCACTCATCAAACAGCTTTTGTTTGAGCTGCGCTAATGTGATCTCCTCCTGAAAATCAGAAATACGGCCGATTAATTTGCATACATCCGCAAACACCGGGTATGTGATAAGAATCATACACCAGTGAATTGGTAATGCGTAATCAGGATATGCGCGGATTAAAGAAAGCCCCAGTTCTCGGATATCGTTTGTTTCATCATCCTTGTAGAACCACAAATGCATGAGAATTTCGCGGGTCTTTCTTATATTGATGGCGCTACCTATTTCAAAGCCCAAATACTCGTTCAGAGCACTTTTATATTCCGTTTCTTCCAAATTATCATAGAGTAAAGCCACAGCTTTGTTTAGCCATTGCATTTTAATATTACGTGAAAGTCCTACAGTTTTAGCCATTGTTTTCGTCCGCCTTTATCTTGATAAATGGTACGATGACCTCATCAACGGTTATACCGCCGTGGCTCATCACTTCTTCACCCTTTGCATCAAATGAGCGGCCTACGTCACAAATCAGATAGTCAAATTCTTTGCTCAAATAATACTTCGGATATTCAATTAGTTCGTATTGGTCGGCAAGTGTTTGTTTATCCGCAAAATCACGCAGCACGATCATTCGTCTGCTTTTTGTCTCAACTTCCACACCTGTCTTCATCAATTTTCCCATGCCGGTACACGGAGTGTTTCCATGATCCGCAGAAATATAAACATCAAAGCCTTTACTCAGAAGACGCTTCGTCAAATTCAAAAGCTGGGCTTGCTTTGAAAGAACGGAGATGTCATTGAGCATGCCTATGCGTCCTTGCTTTTGCCCATGCACCATATCATCTACGTCATTTATGATGACCGCTGCACACTTTACCGATGCAGCAAAGTCCGCTTCATAACCGCGCTCATATCCGATTTGTGCCTCAGTAAATCCGAGCTTTTGAGCGCAATCAAGAAATTCTGTTTTCTCCTTGCTTTGCTTCCACGGCGCCAACAGCTGTACCGGATATTTGCCAGAGAGAAGACATTGACGTGAAATAGATGTCGTAGTAGGGATCATTGCAAAGGCGTCTGACTTTTCGTAGTGTATGCCTGTGAATCCTTCCGCAATAATGTGCCAGTCGAATTCCGACATACCATCCATAACAATTATTGCAAACTTGTCGCTATTCCCGTGCATGTATTCCATCGCCCGACTTACGAGTACCGGTCCATCTTTGTTGATTGCCGTGGAAAGCTTTCCGAAACTGGCAAGTACAAACTGCTTGAATGCTTCCTGTGCCTGTCCGGATGAGATTGGTATGTCGTACTTAACCGACATTACATCCATTGCTGATTTTAGATTAGCCACTCGGAACCAGTCCTGATAGGTCTTTGCAGAGCAGACTGATTCAGCAAGTTGATTCTGACATTCCTGAAGATATGCAGCTATATTATCGTGGCTGTATACTTTGTTCTTTAAAAACTGCTGCGTCATTGGATACATTTTCAAATCAGCATAGTTGCGCTGATAGGCCATGCACAACAAATCGAGATTGATATTCCCGGCGTCCCGAATAGCTGATGAATTCAAGTCGGGAAATAGGTTAGAGATCGAAACTTCAAAGCACCGAAAGCGCCTGTGAATATCATACGGGATATAGACGTCTGGTTTTACAATCAGCGCGCACTTTTCGTCACTGCTGTTAATCGCATCATCATGTTCTATGCGGAAGGCCAGATCGTCAGCGAAATGGATTATTTGAAAACCGTGTGCTGAAAAATTGGCGCAGTAATCCGTGACGCTTTGAAGATCATCAGCGTCGATCAATAGAATTTTATTCGAATAAGCTGCAGATGATTTTTCATACACATAGTCCGCGAACATTGCTAAGCCTCCAGTTTCACAAGCACGACCAGACGGAAATCAGGATACACCTGTTGGCCATTTTTGTAGTTTTCTTCAATTGTGTCTCTTTCCCGCTGCAGTCTTGCGATGCGGGATTTCCTTATGTTCTCAATGCCGATTTGCTGCGCCGCTTCTGTACGCAGTTTGAGAGCGTACATGTATTTCTCATAGCTCTCCTTGTTTTTCAGGAGTTGTTTGTCTTTCAAATCGATGAAAGCGTCAAAGGCAAAGTCCATGCTCATTTTTTCGAGCTTTGCGTATTCCTCCGAAGTAATATTTGGCACATTTCTTACCGACAAACGAGTTGCTTCGTCGAGAAATACGTCCATGATCTTTTTGCCGGCCATCGGGCGCAGTACAAAGTTCTCATTCACAAATATCGGAATGATTCGCTGATCGCTATCCTTGTCAGTCAGTGAAAGTTCCCACAGCATGAAAAAGCCGACTTCGTTTGGGAAATTCTTAATACCTACGGACAGGAGCGGGGAAAGCCGGTCCTGCACAATATCTGTGCTCAGATGCTGAGTCACCCTCGTATCATTAATGCCCACCCGGTCGATCAATGTCATTTCTTTGCCTTGCCAGATATCATAATAGGCAAGTAGCTTCTTCAATGCAGACTCGACATCAAAATCCGATTCCTGCCCGACAAGCTTCGTCAGGTCTTTCTCTTCGCGGATCACGTTTTTATATTTTTGGGCATTGGCGACCTGCTGCTTCATTTCCGACTCAACCGGATAAAGCGCTTCAGTAATCTTCGACGGATGGCTGATCGAACGCATGTAGACATCTGTGAAATCGCACTCGGCCACTTCGCTGTCCAGTACATCGGAATACTTGTCTACACCCATTTCCTTCAAAATGACCGATAGTTTTTCTTCAAGGACCTGCCTTACTCTGTTTTCGACGGTGTCCTCGATAATGAAATTGTAGATATGTACGTCGCGCTTCTGCCCGATACGATCAGCACGGCCGCACCGCTGCTCAATCTTCATCGGATTCCAGGGAAGATCGTAGTTGATGATGATATTGCTGAACTGAAGGTTCAAACCTTCGCCGCCTGCGTCAGTCGAAATGAAAATGTTGGCGCGGTCGCGGAAGTCCTGCAGCGCAATATTGCGCTCATCAATACTCATGCTGCCATTAAGAGCTGACACAGTATATCCGCGTCCGATCAGGATTTTCTGCAGATATTTCTGCGTGGCAACGAACTCTGTGAAAACGATGATTTTCTGGTTGGCGTCCTCGCTTAAAATGCTGTCGATGGTATCCAGCAGAGTTTCAACTTTAACATCCGGGTGCTGGAATTCGGCCTGCTTAGCGACAGATATAATCTGCTGCAGTTCGGCTATTTCCTCATCGTTGTCCAGAGAAATCGCTTCAAGTGCTTCCTCAACGCCGTCCTCGATGTTGAGCTCATCAAGGTCTTCTTCAGTCAGGCTGCCGATCTTTGTGGCCTGATCCTGCAGCACTTTCAAACGCCGTTCGAGGCTTTGCCGGACAGCCGCCGTACTGCTTGTGACCATGCGCTGCATAATGATGAGCAGGAAGATAAGGCACATGTTCTTTTTCCGGTTTCGCAGTGCCTTGTTATAGGTTTTGGAAACATAAGCGGTCACCATTTTATACAGCTCGCGCTGCATTGTGTGGCGCTCATCCCAATTCAAAGTTACCAGATTCGTGATGCGGTTTTTGAAGAGTTTATTTCCGTTATTGTCGATGGCTTCACGCTTTTCCGTGCGAATCAAGTATGGAGCTACCTGATCCCTTACGATGGACTTGGCATTAGGGAATGCCTGCTCATCCAGCAGCCGGACAAGCCGCAGAAACGGCTCTGTCTTGCCATTGTGCGGCGTAGCCGAAAGCAGCAGCAAATAGGGACTCGCCTGCGAAAGCAGACATCCCAATTTATAACGTGCCACCTCGCTGGTGGACCCGGCAACACGATGAGCTTCGTCGATGACGATCATGTCCCAGCCGCTGTTGATGATGGAATAAATCCGCTCCTCGTTATATTTCTCGACACGTTCATCCGTCCAGCCGGCGTGCTTCTCGATTGGCTTGATAGAGTCCATCGGAGATATGACCTGATCGTACTGCCCGTAAACATCCTCGCTGTCTGTCAGGCGTCGAATGGTGTCGAAATCTGACGGCAGAATGATGTTGAACTTCTCATGGAACTTGTCCTGCATTTCTGCCGCCCACTGGGTCACCAGACCGGTAGGACAGACGACGAGAACACGTCGCACGAGGCCGCGTGCTTTCAGTTCCTTGATCACCATTCCGGCTTCGATGGTTTTTCCGAGGCCGACTTCATCGGCGAGTATATAGCGGATCGTATTATGCTCCATCGCCCGGTTGAGCACATGGAGCTGGTGCGGAAGCGGAATAACGCCGCTGGCCAATGAGGACAGCAGCCCGCCGGCTGTCTCATTTTTGATCTTGCAGAGAAGCGTCACATACCGGAGATAGTTTTCGTCGTAGGTATTGGTGCCGCTGTCAGTATTCAGTTGATCTTCGGTTGCCTTGTAGACCTTGCCGGTCGCCGGATTGAAGACGCGGTAGGATATGTAGCCCCACGCTTCGATTCGGTCCAAGACCTGAACACTGGCACCTGCTGCCTTGTCGAAAACAAAATCTCCGGTTTTCAGCATACCTCTTCCTCCATTTATAAATTACACACGACCCAAGCTGATATCGTAGTACATGAGCAGATTTTGATCTTCCTGAATCGTTTCTTCCGGCAGGCGATCTGCCACCGAAACGATGGTCGCATAGTCCTTGTCCTTCCAGAGCTTTGCGAAACCTGCGCGGATGGCCTCAGAGCGGAATACTTTGAGCTTACCCTTGGTGGACAAATAATCCTGGAATTCTTTGAGCAAGTTCTTCTCGCGCAGACGGGCGATGTCGCCGCTCTTAGTGAGGTCGGGAATGTACCATTTGCCATCATCGTCCTTGAGGAAGTTTTCTTCGAGGATGACTAATAATTCCGGCATTTTCTCGCGCTTGTCAACGGCCTTACATTCCTGCATGAACTTTGGCATCAAGTCTGCATAGGTCTGCGGGCCATCGCCACTGCGTTCGTCCAGCTGTTGATATAGCCATCCGATAGCGGATTTTTCATCGGATACAAACAGTGAAAATTGAATGTTTTGGATATCGCAGGTTGACCGAGCTAAATCGAACTCGTTAACTTGGTCAGGCAGGAAATACATATTGTCACGCTTTAAGAAGCGCTCATCAAGACCTTTGTAAAAATCAGTTGCATCAAGAGGAATTGCTATTCCTTGCATAATATGGTACGCCACCATACGATCCCACAAGAGGAATGCCTGCCGCTCAGACAAAACTTCAATTTCCCCTCCTCGTTTTACAGCTATTGGTAGATTGTCAAGATGATGTCGAACGAACGACCATGCGGTATCTTCGCTTCCGGCGTGACTAATAAAATCTCTTCTAAAACTGTCTTTTGGCTTATATACGGAAATGACTAAATCTTGCTTAACAGCGCTTGATGTTGTTACTTGTTTAAAACTACCTTGCTGTTTATCAAGTGTTCTGACATCGGCAATTATAAAGCCAGCCCTCAACAGAGATTCTTGAATCGCATTCCACACACTGTTTTTTGAGTTATGAAATTCAACCGTCATCCACCGGTCTGGCTTTAAAATTCTAAAGAACTCGCTAAAGCAGTCCGTCATTAATTGCTGATATTCAACCAATCCCTTTTTTTGAACGTCATTCATGATGGCTTCTTGCCGTGTGTCTGTTTTGACTTTTAGCCATGTCTCCCATATAAAACTCAGCTCGGAATAGTTCAGATTAGCGCCGAATGGAGGATCAGTAAAAATATAGTCAATTGAGTCTTCTGGAATATTACTTAAGGAAGTTGAAGATGCTGTGTTACACATTGCACCTTCAAAACCTGTAGTCATTCCATACACTTTAGCAAAATCATCCACTTTTCCTTTGAAAACTTTAATAACATCTGCTTCAGCAACAAGAGATGCAACATAGAGTGTTCCGTTTAATGGACCATTGCCCCGGTTCCCCATATTATAACGAACGAGCTTTGACGTTAGCGTTGGATTCATTGATTGAAATGCTATGCGTACTGGACTGTTGCCGATGAGATGGCTTAAGCAAGCCAGCACATACAGGTTCCTTTTTGTATAAAAATCATGTACTCTGGTAAAGTTGTGCGAAGATATTGGCTGTTGAGTATTACAGCCATCAGGCAATTTATCCGTTGGATACCAGTACGGTATAGTTAACCCATTTATCTTCTCAATCAAGTCAAAATCGTATTTATCTGGCTTCTTAGTGTATTTCTTTCCCGCATAAACATAGTTAATTAGGACAGGCGTTTGTTTGGCATGAGTTACCACAGATTTATCAATATCCGAAACAGATAGTTCTTGGGCTCTCGCACAGTCCTGTTTCTTTAGCTTTGCGGTGCATTTGGGACAAACAAAAGTGTCTCTAATTTTTCCTTCTTTTTCATCATAAGCAACATTGTAAAAAACAAACTCTTCTCCGCAATTAGGACAAACAAACACGTCAGACCATACCACATAGTTAATTCTACCGAACAAATCATTTTCTCGTAAAAAAGTCTGTCCTGTTGGTGTGTGTTTCGTTTTGTACATCCAGCCACATTCTTTTTCACAATTAGCCATTGCTTTTTCGGCGGACAAAATAAAGTCAGTAACATTGCGATTATGGTTATACCCATAAGTAATATACTGCGCAGCAGGTGAAAGATCACTTAGTATAGCTTTTCTTTTTCCAAATATTACGTCTCTCCCAAAAGCAGCAACGGATGATTCGTTCCCGCACATCTGGGCTGCTATACCAGTCATGCCGCTACCTGCAAAACCGTCAAAAACAATATCGCCAGGCTTAGTGTAGTGGAGGATGTACCTCATGATTGCCTTATATGGTACTTTGGTGTGGTAAGTATGAGCAGTGTAAATTGCGTCAGACTTGCCTTCACTTACATCCGCTGCGAACGGTTCCTTATGATATTTATCCGTTTTTTCATTGTAAGGTGTTCCATTTTCCTTAATAAACTCCTCAATGAAGGGATTTGGGCAAGCCGTATAGAACGGCGCATCGGAGAGCGCAATAATGTCCTCATCGCTGCCAATAGGAAAGCCTTCAATATTGCGGACATTATCAATATCCGCTTTAGTAAGTTTCCTGCGTTCCATTGCTTATTCCTCGCTTTCTCTTCTTTTGACAACAATTCGGAGTGTCGCCGCATCCTTGCCAGCAGTATAGGAAGATATGATCTCGCTCAATTTCGATTTAAATGTCGATTCGTCCAGCGGCGGGAGCTCGTCCAGCTTTTGTACAAGATCTTCAACAACAATAACCACCGGCTCATAGTTCTTCAGAAGCGCAGCGATGCTCTTGACGAAGAAATCGTCCACGCGCTTCGGAAACGATCTGCTTGAAATGAATTCATCAACGACCTTGGCCTGTGCGTCAGAGAGATATTCTTTCTGGTTCAGTACCAACGGATCGGAAATGGTATCCAGCAAAACTTTCGTCCACTCGGCCACCAGCGCGTCGATGCGGTTTTCAATGTTATCGAGCTGTCCGTAGGTGTTCTTTGTCTTGTCTTCCAGACTGAATCTGCAATGCGGGCAAATCGAGCTGCTCTTCAGTTCAGTCGGCGTCAGATCATAGCAGACCTTGAGCGATGCCAAATCCTGCTCGATCTCCGCCAACTTTGCAGAGGACAGAATTTCGATGGTACGCAGCTTCCGCAAGTTTGACAGAGCGATACTCTCCTGAATCTTGCCGCGACGCTTTGCATCCTCGATGCCAAGGCGCTTCTTTTTGTGCTCGTCAAAGTAAATGGTGATGTATTTTTCTTTGATCTTTTCCAGTTCGGCACAGACCTTTTGCGCTGCGGCCTCGCCGGTGGTTCCATTCATGATGCTGTCGCGTGTTTCGCGGAACGACGCTTTTGCATTTTCGATCTCGGATTTCAGAGAAGCACCAAGGTCAATGAACTCAATGTCCGCGATGTACTTTACGACATCTCCACAGTCGCGCTTGAAGGCCATATACTCCGGAACGATCTGCAGGATGGCGATCTTCTTGCCCAGTCCTTCAACCTGATCGGAAGTGAGGCTGAAGTTGTTCAGCTTGGCCGGTGTATTGAAACGAGCGCCGTAATTGCTGAATTCATCCTTCACCGCCGTGCAAGCAGATCGCATGAGCTGAATCTGCTGCTGATTGGCAAGCGGCTCGCCCCACAGGTCAAAACCTTCGGTGAGTTTCCGCTCAAGCAGAACCGCATTATTGCAAAGCTCCTGCGCTCTCTTGCAAAGATCAGTGACTCCTTTTTCACGGTCATTTGGGTTATCCAGCAGCGCCGGGTTCAGCTGAATGATGTCAAAGAGCTTTTTCAATTCAGCCATGGAAATCTGCGCGGGCTTTGAGAGATATTTGAATTCATACAAGTCAGTCGCGGAGATCTTCGGCACCTTGTCCAGAGTAGATGCAGTAATGGTTTCGCCGTTCTTCAACGTAATTACGGCGTAGCCTGCATATACCATCGAAAGGAAAATGACCGGCGTAAAAATGTGCCAGATACGGAACTTCTTATCGATTTGCCAATAAAGTCCCTGCGGCTCGAACAGATCAGAGAAGTTGAGAACGCCTTGCTGCGGAAGTGCCTTTATCAAATCAATATAGTAAGCGGCATATTTGGAACCTTCCGGGCGTATTTTCTCGCCGTCCAGCACGCCGAAGCTCTGCAGCATAAGCGCAGACTGCTGGGTCTTTCTGCCCGCAAAATGGTCGAAAGCGACACGTGCATTGTCAGCCATATTTTTGCGCGTAATTTTTGTCTTCATAGCCGGGAATTCCGGATAGATGCGGTCAAAATAGCCGTCAAGGCAGAGCGACGCCGCAAGGTCCATCGTATCGTTGAATGTGTAATCCCGGTTGTAGCGGCCTTTCAGGATTTCAATCAGCTGATGCCGCTCTTTGTCATAAACAACATCAAAGCAGGTATTCTTATTTTCGCTAAGGAACTTCACAAGGCCCTTGCGCAGTGTGCCTGCCTTCGTCAGATAAGATTCCTTGTCCTTGCCCTCACTGATGCCTGCCAGACTATTTGCTGCGGCATAAAGCGACAGCATTTCATAGAACTCATCATTGGACTTGAAGTAGAAGTAGACCTCATCTTCCTTGTCATTTCTGACTGCGCCTGCGTTGCCATATGGCGGCATAATGTGAATATAGAAGTCACGCTCCGGCTGAGCTGTGCTGCGCTCGCCGGGCAGGCCCATAAAGAGATAGCCTTCGCGGAAAATGTTGTGGCTGTCCCAATTCAGATCATGCTCATAGATTTCAAAGCCGGGAACATATTGCTTTTGTTCCCACTCAAGGCAACTGTAAACGACCTGATAGAAGAAGCGATTCAGTTCTCCCTCGGCCAGCAAAGATGCCTTCTGCTTTATCTTTTCGTCATAATCGACGATCTTATCTACATCAATATAGTACTGACCGTTTCCTTCGTTGAAGATAATAAACTGTCCAGAAACCGTCTTCATGATTTCACGCAGGGTAGCTTTGACTGCTCCAAGCAAGAAGTCGGCGTCCTGTTCCGGCATGGTAAGGTACAGGCACAGGTCGTCCTTCAAATTTTCCGCAGTCAGGCCGAACTGTACGTCAAGGCCATTCGTAGTAAGGCGGTGAACGCTCAGAGCGTAGATGATCTGAATTGCCATTGGCTTATACGCAGGCTTCTGGAAGGACCGATTGATGATGTCTTCCAGCTGCTGGCTCGCCGTTACTACACGGCTGATTGTTACATCGCTGCGCAGAAGTCCATTTGACTTGATTACGGGCCAGTAATCATCAAAGGAGATGACGCCGGGTGCGTCTTCCGGCACATTGGTATTAAAAATGTCCTTGATTGTCAAAGAAATGTTCTTAAGAATATGGCGGTTCTCAATCAGATATATGCGATTGAAAACGTCGATGTAGGACGGATGGATCGGGAACAGGTCCACAAATTCATCCATTCTGGAGGACATTCCGGCATAAAGGTTACTGAATTTCTCCAGATGCGCACGAATGAGGGCCTTTTGCTCTGGCGTCTTTTTCAGAATTCGTTCCGAGACAACGTAGGATGTGGCCTCTTTGCTGATGATGATTTGCGTAAAACGATCCTTGACATGCATCAGCGTGTCTGATACGAAGCTGAAACGTGGGTTATCAAATACCTTTTCCTGCACACCGAATATCACACGCAGATTTGACTTTGAGCACATTTCGCCCAATGCGCGGAAGAATTCCAGATCAAGTACGATATCCCGCTCATTACGGGACGTCAAGTATGACAAGAACTCATCTACGACAATGAGATAGCCCTTATCCGGATACTTTGCTGAAAAAGCCATCATCATGTCCTTGATCAGCTTCTTGTTATCGCGGACAGTCGAAAAATCCGGGACCTCAAAATCAATGCCACGGCTATCAAAATCGTCCTGAATAAAGCCGAATAGGATTTCACGCAGTGACATGGTAACCCCACCGATTTCAATACGGAGCACCTCAAATTTGCCGGCAATCGGTTCCATGCTTTTTGCAAACTTCTTGTTCTGCAAGTACTGAAGGTTATCAGCGTTATTGGCAACCGCTGAAATCACAGACATTAAGTGAGATTTACCGGTTCCGTAGTTACCAACGACGAGAACGCCCTTATTGTCAATGACCTCGTCCATTTGCAGCTGATCGATAACTGTGGCTTTCAAGCTATCGGCCATAGCATCGGACATAACATAGGTCTTTACATATTCGCGGGCCTTATTTTCATCACTGGCGGTCGTGAGCTGAATGACATCTTCAATCGGATTAAAACTAATTAGTTCAGAATATTTCATGCTTTTTCTCCTCTCGGCTATACGATGCAAGTAATATCGTAATCGCCTATGTTGTACACCTTATAATCTGGAAAGCCATCTTCTGCATAAAACAGTTTTCCGTCTTCCAGCCTACCGGGCCAAAGGACACTGAACGTTTTTTGCTTGCATACAGTGACAAAGATCTTCAAGACGTCCACCTGATAATCAGGATTGAACAGAACATCAAAGTCTTTTATGACAGCCCCATCAGGCAACCCTAAAATCACTTGGTTAAAGCAGCGTTCCATCTGCACCGTCCGGCGGTTTCGCCGCACCTTTATCAATTCTTCAGCAAGCATCTTGTTTATGGAAACAGATTTTTCTACCATCTCATTGCTGGACACGCAGAATATGATCGGTTTCAACATTCCCGCCTGCTTTTCTGGCAGATAATCACGTGCCCGAATAATTACTCCCATTCTGCGCCTCCTTAAATAATCTCACAACGCGTGTCCCATTTTCTGGACTTTTACTTGTCGTCTGGGACGATTTCCATAATATCTCCAACATCACAATTCAATGCTGCGCAAATCTTGAGTAGAATTTCGGTGTTTACATTTCCACCGTTTCCAAGCTTTGCAACAGACGTCGCGCTAATACCACTCATTTCACGCAGGCTTTTTTTGTTGATACCTTTATCAATCATAAGTTTCCAAAGCTTGTTATAACTGAATTTCATGGGTTCGCCTCCTGCTTTGCTGTTGCTCACAAATTCATTTAACATCATTTAAAAAACCATACCTACCTGGTTCGCGTCCTTTTACAAATTTTGTTACTGTCGCGCCGGATTTTTCATACGGCAAATGGGGAATGTGATCCAAGTTTTCAATCACTATCAATTGTCCCTCATCCTGATGATTAATAAAGTACTGGAAAAGAGCTGTTCGCATACTTTCTGGTGCTGTTTCATCGATGCCCTCGTCGAAGCCATGTAGCGGGGTATCAATAATAAACATTCTTGGGTCGAACTTCGCGTATTTATAAAGATACTTTCTGAACATTAAGATTACGACTGAGTTCAAATATGCTCTATAGCCTTTTCCATTACTATTTTCCTTGCTTTCGCCATTGACTTCAATATCAAAAATACTCATATCGAAACGAGCGCTCGTAAGATTTTCGTAATTGCATTCACGGAGGATTTGCATGGCGTACTCAGTCATCACGCTTTGAAAGTCATCGTCAAAATACTCTCTGGGGTGATATTCGATCTCATTTTCATCTTCATCAGTAGAGTAGGTGTTGATATCAACAGCGAAATCCTGTGCAAAAGACGACACCAATTTTATTTCGTTAGAAATTTGTATATAAGCCTTATAAGATGCAATAGATTCGCTCAACTGGCTCGCCTTGGGTTGCAATTCCTCTTTTATTAATGCTTCAATATTATCGCGTTTCTGCCGAAGCTCCTTTAGTTTCTCTTCAATTTCTGACTTTTCAGTCAGAACATCCTGCTCAGAACTAATAAGTCCTTCCAGTTGTGCCGCAATTCTCTTTAGTTCTGCTTTAGAAGCATCTATATATGATTTTCTTCCGCGAGGTGCAATCTTACCATCGCAGAAAGGACAATTGGCAGGCTTGGGTACGTTGCTAAGCTCGTTTTCCCCATCTGCGATAAATGAAAGCCGCTTGATATCTGCCGAATACTGCCCCTTAAGTTGTTTAAACCTTGAAAGCAAAATATCACATTCAGCTTCGCGTTCTTCTGTCTCCATGATTGTACTTAATAATGTTTTACTCTCATTTAGAGCGGAGGAAATACCTTCCTCGGCAGTTTCCAAAGATTGCACCAACTCGGCGATCTTTTGCTCAACGTCAATTCCATCAAACAGTTCCAATTGTTTGCTAAGCAGCTCACGACGTTTTGTCGCTTCTTGTATCTTGCCGTTTGCATACTCCGTGATTGCCTTTTTTCGTGCTTGACGTATTTCCTTTTTTGCTTTTGCATCTGTTTCAGAAAAGTCGCGCCCGGTCAACAGATAAAGCAGCGCAGATAAAAAATATGTATTCTCATAATATCTGTGTTGAGGCACAATTATCGATTCTGAATCTCCGACCCGGTCCTCGTCCAAATAGAAGAGCCGGAGGAGACTCTTCCAAGTGAGCCTTTTCTTTTCAAACCGTGAATTAATAACTACCTGCGGCTCAGGATCGCAATTGATGCCCATGAGCGTCAGCCAAATGGTGTTCAAGACAGGATGCTTCTGATTCTTCTTGGGTTCAAGATCATATGTATCGCTGCTGATGCCATCTATTTCACTTGTGACCATGGCCTGATTTTTACCAACGGTTCTATCTATAACGAGTTCTTTCCCATCGTAAGTTGAAACAGTCATGCACACCCGGTTAAACCCGGATGATTCTTTAAATGGATTCTTCGTTGACCCGCCGAATGCAAAATCTATGCACTTTGCAACGCAGGTCTTACCCGTATTGGAATGGCCCTCAATAATGTTTAACTTGGGGCAGAATTCGATTGTAGAGTCGCTTTTGGTAGAGCTCTTTGCTACGATTTTTTTAATATAGAATCCTTTTGCCATAGCGCTACCTCCTTAGCGATTGAGTTGACTCATGCGTAATTAAAGTCAACAGATCTACATCACTTTTGGTTTTTGTGCTTCTCACTGTAATTGCCGCAAGTTTACTATATTCTTTTGCATACTCGCTATTTAAGCTGCTGCAAAATTTTCTTCCAGATGGACTGAGCGAATATTGAAACCCCAACTCGTCTCTGCGAACAGCCATCAAGCCGTCAATAACCATGCTCTTTAGAGCTTTATTAACGAGTTCCCGGCGTGTAGCAAATTCGCTGAATCCGAAATCATTCTCGCCATTGATTGACTGTTGAGATAAATGGAATGCACTACTGTATACAGTTATAAAATCCAAGGCCGCCGCGCGATCCGCTGTTATGGCATTACCGCACGCAGAAAGCAGTAATACCATCCTGAGCGAAATCTCAAAAGGTGTATTAAAGACTTCATTCATCGGTATTTACCCAGGACTTAATGCGCCCATCATTCACCAAAACATGGCAAATGCCCTTTCTAACCATATTCCTGATCAAATTTGTAGTGCGTGCTAATGTAGACGCGCTAAGCGGCATGGTCAGCATTTTATCAATTACTGCTTGAAGGCGTTTATAGCCGTTCTCATAATCCTGGAGATATGTATTTTCAACGCCGTCATATGCCTCTTTTTTTAAATTGTTGAATTGATCTTCTCCATCTGAATATACTTCGCGCACAGACCGCTGCAGACTTTCAGCAGCAAAATATGCCTCACGTTGTGAAACAAAATCCTTATGGTAGCGATTCGGCAATTTATCAATATCATCCGGTGTAATTATCATTGACAATGCATCAGCGTAAGCATCACATAAAGCATTGATATATGGCAACTCATATGGTGCGAACTCCTCTTCTGGCGTGAGCTGGATCGGGAGTTCTATTTTTTCGTCCGCGATATGAATAACTCCATCCTCGACATAGACAGAAGTCAAAGGAGCCTCTGCCAGACGCTGACCATATCTATCAACATGAGGAATGTCGCTGAAAGAAATATAATTTCTGCCGGTGGCCATTGCTTCAATTAGTCTGTAGAAAATTTCGGCGCATACCTCATCAACAGTTTCTGCCGTTGATGTAATTTCATGTTTTTTTAGAGCCCCCACCAGGTTCTCCCTGGCTTCCATGTCTACGCTTATAAATTCATCTACAAATTTTGTTTTGGAAAAAAGACTTAGCAGGCGACGGGCATCATTGACTGCAATCTTTCTGTTACTCTCGCCGTTGTATATCTTGCTTAACAGGTTCGGCGATTTTCCTGACATCGGATTATAATTATCGGCTTCTTCTGCAGCCTCCTCGGATTCGCTTGATGGCTCCCGAATGATTAGGTTGGTGATATACAAGACATAGTCTTGCTGAGTAACGCCGCATCCAATATATGAATGCATCAGCTTTAAAAACTCACTGAATGTCATTACCGCGCCTCCTCTATTTGTACATCAATTGTACATTCATGTCCACGAACGTCAAGTTCGTGGACATTCTGTTTTTGTACAATACAAGTGTAAAAGAAGCCGTAGGAGAGCCACCAAGGTGCTTGTTACGAGCCGCTTTTATACATTATACCACCAGATTTCGCAAAGAACAACATTATTTTGTGAACGCGAAATGAGTTTCTTCAAAGCACACGATATTTTGCGAAATCGATGTGGCCACCGCCTCAAAGTACATCCGCCGATCACGGATGGTTCAGTGCGATGAGGTGGACAACCGAATAACAGACAGCTGACTACTGAACAGAAAGCTGCAGGCCGAAACGGAGTAATCCGTTAGGACTGCGGACGGCATACCATTGCCATTTTCATGTCAGTTCTGCAGATTCCTCCGTTTCGAGACAACGAAAAACGGAGGAATTTTTAATGACAAACCAAGCAAATCAGAGCCAAACCCGTATCTACAAGATCTACCTGCCCCACGAAAAGCAGTGGGTTGAAGTCACCGAGACGCAATACTACGCCTACTACCGCGACATTTGGGCTATAAGAAAACACGCCCAAAAGCATCGCCAGTGCATCTGCCCTAAATCTAAGCTATGGATATGCGACGGCGACTGCGCCATGTGCGAATACCACGCCGCCGGTAACACAGTATCGCTCGACGCTCCAATGGAAAACGCAGACGGCGAGGAATTCTCTCTATTGGATACCCTTGAGGACCCGACCAATAGTTTTGCCGATGTCCTTATGGACAGGCTGTTGCTCGAACAACTTCTCAATGAACTGGAGGAGCGCGATCCTGAAGGAAAACGCATATGCGAGCTCATTATGGAAGGTCAGTCAGAACGAGAAGCGGCTGTTACTTTGAATATGGCACGCTCAACCTTTAAACGCCACTGGACTGCTATCAAGGCAGAGCTTGCACGGCAGATAAAAGAATAATTAGTTTTTCATTCGCTCCGAGCCAATTTCAGCTTGGAGCGAATTTTTTATAAGAAATGCGGACCACTTGGCTTCTTTTTTTCCAGTGGGTAGTGAGGACAGGGAAAACGATAAGTCCCCAGATTGGAGGAAGCCCGAATGAACGACAAGAGACAAACGACCGACACCGACGAGGAACTGATCGACACTTTGCTTGCGATCAGCGTCGTGTCCAAGCGGCTGGCGAGAAATCTATCTATCCTCGCAGCCCAGAGTAAATCCACGGAAGGAGGAAAAACAGATGAGCAAAATGAGCGAAATGGCTGTGACCATCGAAGAACTGCGCAAGTGTGCTGCTGCTATCAGCGACTCGGCTAATTGGCTGGCAGAGCAGTTCAGCGGCGATGAGCCGGTGCCGGAAGCTGCGCCTGCCGAGCCGGTGCTTACGCTGGAAGCGGTCAGGGCCGTTCTCGCGGAAAAATCCCGTGCGGGTTTCACCGCTCAGATTCGCTCTCTGCTACAGAAGTACGGTGCCGACAGGCTGTCGGGTGTCGACACGGCAAACTACAAGGCACTGCTTGCAGATGTGGAGGGCTTGACCGATGCCACCTAAAGGACACGCGATTCTCTCCGCTTCCAGCTCCGACCGCTGGCTGCACTGCCCTCCGTCCGCTCGGCTCTGCGAAAGCTACGACGATAAGGTCAGCGACTACGCCGCTGAAGGCACTGATGCTCATGCGCTTTGCGAGTATAAACTCCGTAAGGCGCTGGGGCTCCCTGCTGAGGACCCGACCGAAAAGCTGACCTGGTTCAACGAGGAAATGAGTGACTGCGCCACGGGCTACGTCGCTTATGTGCTCGAACAGGTTGAGGCCGCCAAGCAGGTCTGCGCCGATCCCGTGGTGCTCATTGAACAGCGGGTGGACTTCTCCCGCTGGGTGGAGTCCGGCTTCGGTACAGCAGACTGCATCATCATCGCGGACGGCACCTTGCAGATCATCGACTACAAGCACGGTCTGGGCGTACTCGTGAGCGCGGAGGAAAACCCGCAGATGCAGTGTTATGCGCTTGGTGCTATGGAACTGTTCGACGGTATCTATGACATTGACTCGGTGCGCATGACCATCTATCAACCACGCCGGGACAATGTCAGCACCTATGAAATATCAAAGGACGCGCTTTACCGCTGGGCGGACGAAGTGCTCAAGCCCACCGCTGACCTCGCATTCGCCGGTGACGGTAATTTTCTCTGCGGCGAGTGGTGCGGCTTTTGTAAGGCGAAGCACGACTGCCGCGCCAGAGCCGGCGCAAATCTGGAGCTCGCCCGGTATGACTTCAAGCTGCCGCCGCTGCTGACGGACGAAGAAGTCGAGGATATCCTTGCCCGCGCTGACGACCTTGTTTCATGGGCGGCGGATATCAAGGAATACGCCTTGCAGCAGGCGATCAGCGGCAAGGAGTGGCACGGCTGGAAGCTTGTCGAAGGTCGCTCCAACCGCAGATACACAAACGAAGCAGCGGTCGCCGGTACAGTTACCGACGCAGGCTTTGATCCCTATGAGCACAAGGTGCTGGGCGTCACCGCCATGCAGAAGCTGCTCGGCAAATCCCGCTTTGATGAACTTCTCGCGGCTTACATCGAAAAGCCGCAGGGCAAACCCACGCTCGTGCCGGAGAGAGATAAGCGTCCGGCGATGAACGCAGCCAAAAATGATTTTATGGAGGAAAACGATTATGAATAACAACGCAAACAGCGTCAACAACCCGATGAAGGTTATCACCGGCCCCAGCACCCGCTGGTCATATGCCAACGTCTGGGAAGCCAAGAGCATCAACGGCGGCACGCCGAAGTTCTCGGTAAGCCTCATCATCCCGAAGTCCGATACCAAGACGGTCGCCAAGATCAAGGCTGCTATCGAGGCGGCTTACCACGATGGCGAATCCAAGCTCAAGGGCAATGGCAAAACCGTACCCGCGATGTCGGCGCTCAAACTGCCCCTTCGTGACGGAGACACTGAACGCCCCGACGATGAGGCTTACGCCAATGCTTACTTCATCAACGCCAATACTGCTACCGCTCCCGGCATCGTGGACGCGGACCGCAACCCCATTCTGACCCACTCCGAGGTATACTCCGGCGTGTACGGCCGGGCAAGCATCAATTTTTATGCCTTCAACAGCAACGGCAATCGTGGTATTGCCTGTGGCCTCAACAACCTGCAGAAAATCCGCGATGGTGAGCCTCTCGGCGGCAAGGCCAGCGCCGAATCCGATTTTGAAACCGATGACGATGACGATTTTCTGAACTGAGAAAGGACGGGTGAAAAGCTATGACAACCTTAGAAACTATCCTGCTGACAGTGCTTATCGCTTGCTGGCTTTGCTTCAGCATTGTATTTCTGATCAACACGATTCAGAGCGCGGTGTATGACCGCAGGCGTGAAAAGCGTGAAAAGGAACAGGCCGCTCGTGACCTTGAGTATCACGAAAAGCGCATGAATGATTTCAAGTAAAGCACCTGGGACAGGCGGCAGAGAGGCTCTTTGCCGCCTTGTTCCTGTAAAGGACGGTTGATTATGAAAACACTCAGTATAGATATTGAAACCTATAGCAGTACACCACTTGCAAAATGCGGGGTCTATAAATACGCCGAAGCGCCGGACTTTGAGATTCTCCTGTTCGGCTACTCCGTGGACGGCGACCCCGTTCAAGTCGTCGCTCTTGCCTGCGGTGAAAAAATACCACCTGCTGTGATAGAGGCGCTCACGGATGAAACGGTGACTAAGTGGGCCTTTAATGCAAACTTTGAACGGGTCTGCCTGTCTCGTTTTCTTGGACTCCCCACTGGCGAATATATCAATCCTTCCTCGTGGCGCTGCTCAATGGTGTGGGCAGCAGCGATGGGCCTACCACTTTCGTTGGAAGGTGTCGGCTTGGTGCTCAAGCTGGATAAACAAAAGCTCACTGAGGGCAGAGACCTTATTAAATTCTTCTGCCAGCCCTGTGCTCCAACAAAAGTAAACGGACAGCGCACCCGCAACTACCCGTATCACGCACCGGACAAGTGGTCGCTCTTCAAGAAATATAACGCTCGCGATGTGGAAGCGGAACTGTCCATTCAGGCAAAGCTCGCAAAATATCCGTTGCCAGACAGCATTTGGGATGAATATCACCTCGACCAAGAAATCAACGACCGTGGTGTGGCGCTGGATATGGCGTTGGTAGAAGAAGCTATCGAGATGGATGGCCGCTCCCACGCCGAGCTCACCACCGCCATGAAACGCCTGACCGAACTGGAAAATCCCAACTCAGTACAGCAGATGAAGCAATGGCTTTCGGACAATGGCTTGGAGACTGCCACGCTGGGCAAAAAGGTGGTCGCGGAGCTTCTGAAAACCGCGCCGCCCGGACTCTCAGAGGTTCTTTCCCTCCGTCAGCAGCTTGCCAAATCGTCGGTGCGGAAGTATCAGGCAATGGAGAACGCAGTCTGCGCCGATGGTCGTGCCCGTGGAATGTTTCAGTTTTATGGAGCGAACCGCACCGGGCGTTGGGCAGGTAGGCTCATACAGATGCAAAACCTGCCGCAGAACCATCTGGAGGATTTAGCTGAAGCCCGTGCCCTTGTTCGCTGCGGCGACTTTGATGCGCTCCAGATGCTCTATGAAGATGTGCCGGACACACTTTCCCAGCTCATCCGCACAGCGTTTGTGCCGAGAAGCGGCGTCAAGTTCATCGTTTCCGACTTCAGTGCCATTGAAGCTCGCGTGATCGCGTGGCTTGCCGGTGAGCAGTGGCGGCAGGATGTGTTCGCCACAGGCGGCGACATCTACTGCGCCAGCGCCAGCCAGATGTTCAAGGTACCGGTCGAAAAGCACGGTGTAAACGGTCATCTGCGTCAGAAAGGCAAGATCGCGGAATTGGCGCTCGGCTACGGCGGCTCAGTCGGGGCGCTCAAGGCGATGGGCGCTCTCGACATGGGGCTTACTGAAGATGAGCTTCCTACACTGGTTGCCGCTTGGCGACAATCGAACCCCCACATTGTGCAGTTCTGGTGGGATGTGGACAAAGCAGCTATGGAGGCAGTCAGGAATAAGAATACCAACTCAACACACGGGATTACCTTCTCCTGTCAGAGCGGACTGCTGTTCATTACGCTTCCGTCGGGCAGAAAGCTCGCCTATGTGAAGCCGCGCATCGGAGAAAACAAGTTCGGCGGAAGCTGCATCACTTACGAAGGTGTTGGCGGCACAAAAAAGTGGGAGCGGCTTGACTCCTACGGACCTAAGCTCGTGGAAAACATCGTTCAGGCGACTGCCCGCGATATTCTCTGCTACGCCATGCAGACACTTCGCTGCTGTTCCATCGTCATGCACATCCACGACGAGCTTGTCATCGAAGCCGATCCGCGTATGTCGCTCACCGCTGTCTGTGAGCAGATGGGCAGGACACCGTCATGGGCAAAAGGGCTGTTGCTCCGCGCTGACGGTTACGAGTGTGATTTTTATAAAAAAGATTAAAAAGTGTGGACCACTTCGGGCTTTTTATTCCAGTGGGTGGTAGAGACGGACAAGAAGCCCGTCGTGAAAGGAGTGTTCCTAATGAGTATAGACAAATACAACAGTGAGGGCTATTACGACCCTACCGCCTTTGAAGCCATGACGATTATCGAAAACGAAGAAAGAGCTCTGCGGGCTTTCCGACCTATCGTGTACATCTGCTCCCCGTTTTCTGGAGACGTGGACGGTAATGTCGCGGCGGCGCAGCGCTACAGCCGGTTTGCTGTGGATAAGGGCTACATACCTGTCGCGCCGCACCTGCTGTTTCCGCAGTTTCTCGACGATGATAATCCCGCCGAGCGCCAGCTTGGGCTGTTCTTCGGAAACGCGCTGATGAGCAAATGCTCAGAGGTGTGGGTGTTCGGCAGCACTATCTCAGCCGGTATGGAGGCTGAAATCAAAAGGGCCAGGTGGAAGAACTACCGCTTGCGCTACTTTACTGAAAACTGCGAGGAGGTGCAGGAATAATGTCTAACACATGGCAATTCAAGGCAGGCAATCCGGAATATGAGCGATATATCCATAGCGCTGAATGGCGGCAAATTGCAAACCAGCGTCTTGAACTGGATAACCATATCTGCCCTGTTTGCGGCGGCGAAGCAACCGATGTACACCATCTGACCTATGAGCGTTTTGGTCACGAGTCAATGGACGATCTGGTCAGCCTCTGCAGAAAGTGTCATTACAAAGCCGAGAGCTTTTATGACCCGGCAATTACGCCTTGGGCGATGGACGAGATTAAGCCAAACGGCAACAACTTTATGGCGGCCATGCGCGTGGACGCCATGAAAATAGCACCTATGGTTTTCGATTATCTGAAAGCTGTGCGAGGTTTTGATTTTGACTCGTTAATGCTTCTCCGCCAACCTGACGATGCAGAAGGAAAGAAATACTGGTGCGTTTTACAGAGAGCCGTAAATGCCCTTTGCAGAAAGCGATACTCCCGAAGTTGCGTGGAGGACAGGCGAACAATGATGCTCGAAACCATTACTAATCATATTGAGGTCATCTGTCTTGCCGAAATTGAACATTGTGTCCGGAATGCCGTGCAGAAATCACTCCATGAGATTGTAGTGACGGACTATGCCATTTTCGGTAGGTGGGATGCCGTTGGCGCAGAGCTCGGCATTGCAAAAGGAACAGCGCAGAAGCTGCGAAAAGATGACGGTACCAGCTTCGGACCATCACTACGCGAAACAGTGCTGTATTACTGCGGGTTAGACGCGGCGGCGGGTATTCGGCCTGTTAATGGTTTCACCTGCCTGAATGATACGGATTACGACAGGCTGAATGCATTGGCTGACTATATGGCTGATGTGTCCGGCGATGGTGCCTTTAAGGGCGAATACACAAAGGAGGAGAAATATGCGTGAATTGAAGATTGCGCTCGGCAACTCCCGTCAAGCGAAGTTCTGGTCAAATAAGACTATGTCCTTCGATGACATATGCGACCGGCTGAAAACGCCGATACGCACAACTGAAACAGCGGAAGAATATGCCAAGCTTTCAAAGCCCAAGCGCGACGAGATCAAGGACAAGGGCGGCTTCGTCGGTGGGCACCTACGGGACAACCTTCGTAAAGTTGGGAATGTCTCCTGCCGTTCATTATGGACACCCGACATTGATAATGCTACGCCGGAGTTCATTGCGGAGCTGGAGAAAAAACTGACCTTCAAGTGCGCGGTGTATTCCACGCACAGCCACACGCCGGAAGCGCCCCGCCTCCGCATTGTTGCTCCATTTTCACGGGATATTTCCGCAGACGAGTTTGTGGCGTTGTCGCGCTATATGGCAGCGGAGCTCGGCATCGATATGTTTGATGAGTGCTCCTTTATACCGAACCAGCTCATGTACTGGCCGACCTGCCCGTCAAACGGCGAATACATCAGTGATTTCTTTGACGGTGAGCTGCTCGACCCGGATGCAATTTTCGCGGCGCACCCGAACTGGCAGGATTGCTCTTTGCTACCTACCACCTCACGGGAAAGCAAGGTCAATAAGCCAAGTCAGAAACCGCAGGAGGACCCGCTCACAAAGTCCGGCGTTGTAGGCGCTTTCTGCCGTACTTACTCCATCACGGCGGCAATCGACAAGTTCCTCTCCGACATTTATGCTCCGTCGGTTATGGAAGGCCGCTATGACTATATCTCCGGTGAAAGCACTGCCGGTGTTGTGATCTACGACGACAAGTTCGCGTACAGCCACCACGCGACAGACCCTGCCTGTGGGAAGCTGCTCAATGCTTTTGACCTCGTGCGCATACACAAATTCGATGGTGACGATGAGAAAAAATCCTTCGCAGCCATGACGGATTTTGCTATAAAGGACGTTGCTGTAAAGTCGCAGCTCGCGGCAGAGCGCATGGAGCAAGCAAGCGCCGATTTCTCAGATGCCGATTGGCAAAAAGTGCTGGAGCTCGACAAGCAGGGACACGTCAAGGATACGCTCGATAATCTGGTAATTATCCTGCGCCATGATGAAGCTCTGCAGCACATCGCCTTCAACTGCCATCGTGACGGTATTGATGCCAAAGGCGGCTTACCGTGGGATCAGCTCAAGGATGGCTGGAATGACTCTGACAACGCCGCGCTCAAAGTATATCTGTCAAACAATTATGGCGTCTATTCACCTACCAAGACGAAGGATGCTGTGTTGGCAGTCGCCGCTGAAAAGGCATATCACCCCATTAAGGAGTATCTGGAGGAACTGCCCGCTTGGGATGGCATTCCCCGTGTGGAGACGCTATTCATTGATTACTTTGGCGCAGCGGACACTACTTACACAAGAGCAGTCAGTCGCAAATCTATGGTGGCGGCAGTCGCTCGAATCTATCACCCTGGCACCAAGTTCGACAGCGTTCCTATATTGAACGGGCCTCAGGGCATCGGCAAATCGACCTTCTTTGCAAAGCTGGCTGGCGAGTGGTTTTCGGACAGCTTGACTCTTACGGATATGCGCGACAAGGCAGGACCCGAAAAACTGCAGGGCTATTGGATACTGGAGCTTGGTGAGCTGGCCGGAATGCGTAAGGCCGATGTGGAAACTGTAAAGTCCTTCATCTCTCGTGTGGACGATAAGTATCGCGCCAGCTACGGCGTGAGCGTTGAGAGCCATCCGAGGCAGTGCATCATCGTCGGCTCTACCAATGCTGAGTCCGGTTTTCTGCGAGACATCACCGGCAATCGCCGCTTCTGGCCTATTCCGGTCAGCGGGAATTCTCGTAAAAAGGCATGGCAGATTACAAAAGACGAAGTCGCTCAGATCTGGGCTGAAACACTGGTGCTTTATCGCCGTGGCGAAAAGCTCTACCTTGAAGGCGAGGACGCGGTTTTGGCAGTCACGGAACAGGCAGACGCAATGGAGGCAGATGAGCGCGAAGGCTTGGTGCGTGGGTACCTTGATACCTTGCTGCCGGAGAACTGGGATGAGCTCGACCTTTACGAGCGTCGTAATTTCCTGAGCGGTGCCGGTATCGGCGACATCGGCAAAAAAGGTACGGTGCGGCGTGAGCTGGTATGCAATCTCGAAATCTGGTGTGAGTGCTTCGGCAAAGACGCGGCCGCTCTCAAGAAAGCCGACTCCTATGAGCTGGGTGCAATTATGCAGAAGCTGGAGTCGTGGGAGAAGTATCAGGGAACAAAGCAAGGAACAAGCGTCTTTGCTATCTACGGAAAACAGAGAGCTTATTCCAGAAAGTAACAGAACAACAAGGATTGTTCCCACTCTTGTTCCAGAGCTTGTTACGGGAATAAGCCTTGTAAAATCAGAGGCTTTGAGAAATGCGGAACAAGAGAACAAGATTTTACCTATCGGCAATAATCATAAAAAACAAGGTAGTAATAGAGCGTATATACGAGTATGCGCGCGTGTATAGGAATTATTGTTCTTCTTGTTCCGCTTGTTCCAGAGGGAGTTCACATGAGAGAGAAACAGATTGAGCAAAAGCTCGTGAAAGCGACAAAAAACATGGGAGGCATCGCCCCAAAGTTCGTGTCTCCCGGTCTTGACGGAATGCCCGACCGCATTGTTCTTTTGCCCGGCGGTCATATAGGGTTTGTGGAAGTTAAGGCTATGGGATGTAATCCGCGACCGTTACAGCTTGCAAGGCATGGACTGCTTCGGCGCTTGGGCTTCAAAGTGTATGTGCTGGACGATGAGCGGCAGATTGGAGGAATTCTTGATGAAATACGAACCACATAACTATCAGACCTTCGCGATTAACTACATTGAGGAGCACCCCATCGCCGCCGTTCTGCTGGATATGGGACTTGGAAAAACGAGCATCACGCTGACTGCGCTAAACGACCTTTTGTTCGACAGCTTCGAGGTGCATCGCGTTCTGGTCATCGCCCCGCTGCGTGTAGCGCGGGACACATGGCCTGCTGAAGCGGATAAGTGGGATCATCTGCAGAGCCTCATCTGCTCCGTAGCTGTCGGCACCGAAACGGAACGCCGTGCGGCACTTATGAAGCCCGCCGACATCTACATCATCAACCGCGAGAACGTCCAGTGGCTGATCGAGGACAGCAAGCTGCCGTTCACCTTCGATACCGTTGTGGTAGACGAGCTGTCCTCCTTCAAAAATTACCAAGCAAAGCGCTTCCGGGCATTGATGAAGGTGCGCCCCACGGTCAAGCGCATCATCGGGCTGACGGGAACGCCCAGCAGCAACGGTCTCATGGATTTATGGGCGGAGTTCCGGCTGCTGGACATGGGCGCTCGGCTCGGACGGTTTATAAGCCATTATCGCCTTGATTATTTCCAGCCGGACAAGCGCAACGGGCAGGTTATCTTCAGCTACAAGCCTCTGCCCGGTGCGGAGCAGCGAATATATGACAAAATCGCGGACATCGCCATTTCCATGAAGTCCATTGACCTTCTGAAAATGCCGGAGCTCATCAGCAACGAATACACCGTGAACCTCTCCGACGAGGAACGCCAGCGGTACGACGGTTTGAAACAAGACCTCGTGCTGCAGCTCCCCGACGGCGAGATCACCGCCGCAAATGCCGCCGCTCTCACCGGGAAGCTGTGCCAGATGGCAAACGGCGCAATATATACCGACGACGGCGGCACCATCACCATCCATGAACAAAAGCTGGACGCACTGGAGGACATCATCGAAGCGGCAGGCGGCAAGCCACTTCTTGTGGCCTATTGGTTTAAGCATGACCTTGCCCGGATCACCGAGCGGCTGCGCAGGCTCCATATCCCGTTCTCCAAGCTGGACAGCGCCGACAGCATCCGCAGGTGGAACAACGGTGAACTGCCCGTGGCACTAATCCACCCCGCCTCCGCCGGTCACGGGCTGAACCTTCAAAGCGGCGGCTCCTGCATCGTCTGGTTTGGGCTGACCTGGTCACTGGAATTATATCAGCAGACCAACGCCCGCCTGTGGCGACAAGGCCAAAATTCAGAAACGGTTGTGGTGCAGCACATTGTGGCCAAGAGCACCATCGACGAGCGGATTTTGCGGGTACTGTCGAAAAAGGATAGCACACAGGCCGCTTTAATAGAGGCGGTAAAGGCCGAAGTCTCAGTAAACTGAGACAGCACATCTGAGAAAATCTATGACAATCCGTGCCAATCCGAGAGAAATAAAAATCGGAGGTACAGATATTATGAACAACCCCTATGAAAACCTTGCAAACGCCATTGTGCTGCAGGCCGTGAAGGATTACCGGCTTCACGACGACGAGCGTGAGCTTGCCAGCATTGAGCGTTTTTTCCGTTCCGGCTGGTTCGGCGTGTTGACCGGCCTTGACCCGGAGCTGCTGATCTCCAAGCTGAGAAAGGAGAAGGTGTGCTATGACTACTAAGACCTACCTTTCACAGGCGCGTTACCTTGATATGCGTATCAAATCAAAGCTCCAGCAGATCGATTCACTGAACGAGCTGGCAACAACCTGTACGTCAGTGCTGACCGGTATGCCCCGCAATCCCAGCGGTTCAACCTCCCGCATGGCAGACGCCATTTGTAAAATTGTTGACCTGCAGAACGAAATCAACCGTGACATCGATAAGCTGGTTGACCTCAAGAAAGAAATCATGGGCGTCATCAAAGCGGTATCCAACCCGGAACACCAGACCCTTTTGGAGAAGCGTTATCTCTGTTTCCTGTCTTGGGAGAAAATTGCTGTGGACATGGGTTATGACCTGCGATACACACATAAGCTCCACAACTGGGCGCTGGAGGAATGTAGCATTCCCGCTTCTTCGAAAGTGGACACGAAAAGACACTGAAAGACACCTGCCACTTATGATAGTATTATAATCAGGAAAGCAGAATGAAGATGAGCCTTGTGGGAGCAATCCCGCAGGGCTTTCTTTATGCCCCGAAGGAGGTGAACCGAATGCCATACAAACCAAAGCGTCGCTGCGCATACCCCGGCTGCGGTCGGCTTGCTGTACGCGAGCAATACTGTGCCGAGCATCAGAAGGTCATGGACAAACGCTACAACCAGTACGAGCGTGACCCTGCGTCAAACAAACGGTACGGCCGTAGCTGGAAACGAATCCGTGACCGTTACATCAAGGCACATCCTCTCTGCGAGGAATGCCAAAAGCAAGGAAAGCTGACACCCGCCGAGGAGGTGCACCACATTCTCCCGCTTTCCAAAGGCGGCAACAGCAATGCTGAGAACCTCATGGCTCTTTGCAAAGCCTGTCACTCTCGTATCACTGCGGAGTCAGGTGACCGCTGGCACGATCGGTGAGGTCTGTATCACATTTTGATACAGACCAAAACATAATCACGTTGATTAAAAATATATTCACTGGTTTTTTGCCCCGGTGGGGGTATCAAAATCTCTAAAGCAAAAAAATTTGGACAGCGGCGTGGGGCTTCGTGTTAAAAAACGCGCAATCAAACGGTGGAATAGCCCCATCGCGCAAGGAGTGTGATGAATATGGCGAAAGACGGCACCTGCAGAGGCGGTGCTCGCATCGGTGCAGGCGCAAAAAAGAAGCCGCTCGCCGATAAAATATCAGCCGGCAATCCCGGCGGCAGGAAATTGACGGTGATGGAATTTCAGGATACAGCAGACCTCAAGGGACTTGAAATGCCAGAGCCAAATAAAATGCTCGAAGCCGTGCAGAAGGACGGCAAGACGCTCGTCGCCGCGGACATTTATAAAAACACATGGCACTGGCTGAATGAGCGTGGCTGTGCGGCGCTTGTTTCCCCACAGCTTTTGGAACGCTACGCCATGAGCGTGGCCCGGTGGATTCAATGCGAGGAAGCGGTTACCGAATATGGCTTTCTGGCCAAACACCCCACAACGGGTAATGCCATTCAAAGTCCCTACGTGGCGATGGGCCAGAACTACATGAATCAGACGAACCGTCTGTGGATGGAAATCTTCCAGATCGTCAAGGAGAACTGCACCGGCGAGTATGGCGGAGCTAATCCGCAGGATGATGTTATGGAGCGGCTGCTTACCGCTCGGAAAGGCGGTTGATAGCTATGCTGATAGAAAAGATTCAGACTGATCGGCTCGTTCCAGCCGATTATAATCCTCGCAAAGACCTGAAACCAGGTGATCCGGAATATGAAAAGCTGAAACGCTCGCTTGAAGAATTCGGCTATGTCGAACCTGTTATATGGAATAAAACCACCTCCCATGTCGTTGGCGGCCATCAGAGATTAAAGGTGTTGCTCGATATGGGTGTCACCGAGGTCGACTGCGTCGTTGTCGAGATGGACGCTGAAAAGGAAAAGGCGCTCAATATCGCACTGAATAAAATCTCTGGCGAGTGGGACAAGGACAAACTGGCTCTGCTCATTGCAGATTTGCAGGGCGCTGACTTTGATGTGTCGCTCACGGGCTTCGACCCCGGAGAAATTGACGACCTGTTCAAGGACTCGCTCAAGGATGGTATCCACGACGATGATTTTGATGTGGATGCCGAGCTCAAGGAACCGACCGTTACCAAGCTGGGCGATGTTTGGCGACTAGGCCCGCACAGGCTCGTCTGCGGTGACTCTACCCGTACAGAAACCTACGATCTCCTGATGGCTGGCAAGAAAGCCAATCTTGTAGTGACTGACCCGCCGTACAATGTCAACTACGAAGGCAGCGCCGGAAAAATCAAAAACGACAACATGACGAACGATAAGTTCTATCAGTTCTTGTTGGATGCGTTCACCTGTATAGAAGCGGTCATGGCGGACGACGCCAGCATATACATTTTTCACTCCGACACCGAGGGGCTGAACTTTCGCAGAGCCTTTTCGGATGCCGGTTTTTATTTGTCCGGTTGCTGCATCTGGAAGAAGCAGTCGCTGGTGTTGGGTCGCTCTCCATACCAGTGGCAGCATGAACCGTGCCTTTTCGGTTGGAAGAAAAACGGCAAGCACCAATGGTACACCGGCCGCAAGGAAACGACGATATGGGAGTTCGATAAGCCAAAGAAAAACGGCGACCACCCGACCATGAAGCCGGTGCCGCTTATCGCGTATCCCATTATGAACAGCAGTATGAGCAACACCATCGTGCTGGACCCCTTCGGCGGCTCCGGCAGTACGCTCATCGCCTGTGAACAATCGGATCGCATCTGCTATACCATCGAGCTTGACGAAAAGTTCTGCGACGTTATCTTCAAACGGTATATCGAGCAGGTCGGCTCCGATGCAGGGGTTTCGGTCATACGCGACGGTTTGACCTATAAGTATGCCGAAATAGCTACAATACACAATTCCGAGGCCA
The DNA here is from genome assembly GCF_030063005.1 of Dehalobacter sp. Taxonomy (NCBI): domain Bacteria; kingdom Bacillati; phylum Bacillota; class Clostridia; order Eubacteriales; family Desulfitobacteriaceae; genus Dehalobacter; species Dehalobacter sp. The sequence goes on along the minus strand of NZ_JAPDHR010000007.1, from coordinate 47,598 downwards.
CATAATTCTACAGGATTCTACGCCTGTATCACTTGCTATTTCCGGCCTCCAGAGTGATATATGTACTACGCCAAAAACAAGGAGGTCAACATCATGACAATTAACTACAACGTAACCGGCGATGACCGCAAAAAGCTGGTCCAGGCAATCGCAGAAATCCTCGAATGTAAGCCCAAGTACCTTGGAGTTCCTTCCTGTGCATATCAGGTGGACTACTTCACCATCAGCAAGACCGGAGAGCTTGTCTTTGACGACAGCGCCGACAGTGACGAGATTGAGCGGCTCATCGAGGCACTTTGCGAGAAGGGCTTCGAAGCCGAATTCACAACTGAGGAAACCGGACTCACCATTTCCATGCCGAAGGACGGTTTCACCGACTCCGCCATAGAGAATCTGCGGCGACTGGTTGGAAGCAAAAGCTCCCTCATAAAGAAAGCCCTCGGAGCGCATTCGCTTTCCATCACGGTGGAGGACGACAAGATCTCCTTCCCGTGGTTTGAACATTACCCTACACCGGAGGAAATCAGTGCCTACGCCAAGTTCATCGGCCGCCTCTGCTTGATGGCCAAAACGCTCAAGCGTGTCACTGCGCAGGATAAAGATGTCGATAATGACAAGTACGCCTTCCGCTGCTTTCTCCTTCGGCTGGGCTTTATTGGCGACGAGTACAAAGCCGAGCGAAAGCTTCTGCTCCGCAACCTTACCGGCAGCGCGGCTTTCAAGAGCGGTCAGAAGAAAGGCTTCTCGCAGGAAGACCTCGACCGTGCCAAAGCCGACCCCGACACTCGCGCTGAAATCAATGCCATCCTGAATGGAGAGGAGGAAACGCCATGCGAATGATAACTAACGAGGCCCTCCTCAACCTTCGCCGACGCTATCCTGCCGGCACCCGTGTCGAGCTTCTGCATATGGACGATGTACAGGCTCCTCCGGTTGGAACGCTGGGTACTGTATATGGCGTCGACGACACCGGCTCCCTCATGGTCAATTGGGATAACGGCAGCGGGCTGAACGTAATCTACGGTATCGACCAAGTCAGGAAGGTGGCCGACCTTGACTGAGAAAATCAAGCAACAGATACTCGCCGTCCGCGACACCGGACTCACAAATATGTTTGATACCTACGTGGTGCAGCGCATCGCAAATGACATGGGGTATTTCGAACTGGTCATCTTCATTGAGGAATACCGACGCGAGTATGCACACTTTATCCTTACGGGAGAAGCATAAGATACACACAAATCCTCTGATATATTTGTGTACTATATATCGCGAGAAGCACTTGCTATTACAGGGTTTTAGAGTGATATATGTACATGCAAAAACGAAGGAGGAATACCCCATGACAGAAAAACAGTTAAAGCAAGCCAAGAGCCAGCTACCGCAGGGCGAGAGATTCGACAGGTGTTACAGCGCCTTCGAGGGTGGGATCAGGTTGATTTCCAAGAAGGCAGACGGCACCGAGACGCGCTACAAGGTCCACTTCGATGCCGACGACAACGCCATTATCGAAAAGTTTTAAGGAGGACGGGGTCATGTGGAAAGAAGGAAGTCTGAAAGTTCACGACAGCGTTTTTCATTATTGGATGAAACAGTACGACGAAGGTTCGCAATTCGGTATCGACGGCGGCAGAATCAGCAAACTGATGCTCAAGCGCGATGGCGAAGTCGTGTGCAACTATGACAGAGGCTGGGATGTGGAACCCACCGACCCTGATACGGAGCTTGCCCTTGAGCTTTTGCTTCACAGCGAAAATCACTAACTCTGCATTATAAAATATAGCCGAGATTCCGCCCTGCATGGGGCTGTATCTCGTACAGATAGATTTTGACGGACTGCCGACGGCGGTCTATTTTTATGCCCGGAAGGAGGCGGTCAATATCCGAAAGCTGAAGAAATACAGATCGACACGGTTTAAGGCGACAGATTCGGTTTATGACAAGGCCGCCGCCGACTACGCAGTAGCTTTTGTCGAAGCGCTCTGCCACACCAAAGGCACCTGGGCCGGAAAGCCCTTCGAGCTGATCGATTGGCAGGAACAGATTATCCGTGATATCTTTGGAACCCTAAAACCCAACGGCTACCGCCAGTTCAACACCGCCTATGTGGAAATTCCGAAAAAAATGGGCAAGTCTGAGCTTGCAGCCGCTGTAGCACTGCTTCTCACCTGCGGGGATAACGAAGAACGCGCCGAGGTCTATGGCTGTGCCGCAGACCGAAATCAAGCGTCCATTGTTTTCAACGTGGCAGCAGATATGGTTCGAATGTGTCCGGCACTCTCAAAGCGTGTCAAAATACTAGACGCAACCAAGCGGCTCATCTATCAGCCGACCGGGAGCATCTATCAGGTCCTCTCCGCCGATGTCGGCAACAAACACGGTTTTAACACCCACGGTGTTGTATTTGATGAGCTGCATACGCAGCCGAACAGAAAACTATATGACGTTATGACCAAGGGCAGCGGCGATGCGAGAATGCAGCCGCTGTATTTTTTAATCACCACTGCCGGGGATAACCAGAACAGCATCTGCTGGGAGGTCCATCAGAAGGCGCTGGATATTATTGATGGCAGAAAGCACGATCCTACCTTCTACCCGGTAATTTACGGCGCGGCGCAGGAAGACGACTGGACAGACCCCAAGGTGTGGAAAAAAGCCAATCCCTCGCTGGGCATCACAGTAGGCATGGACAAAGTCAAAGCGGCTTTTGAATCGGCAAGGCAGAATCCCGCTGAGGAAAACAGCTTCCGGCAGCTCCGACTGAACCAATGGGTAAAACAGGCGGTGCGCTGGATGCCGATGGACAAATGGGATGCCTGCGCATTCCCCGTGGACGAAAAATCGCTCGAAGGGCGCGTCTGCTACGGTGGTCTTGACCTCTCGTCCTCTACCGATATCACAGCGTTCGTACTGGTATTCCCTCCGGCAGATGAGGCAGATAAATACGCCATACTGCCGTACTTCTGGATACCGGAGGACAATATTGACCTGCGTGTCCGGCGCGATCATGTGAATTATGATGTCTGGAAAAAGCAAGGATTCCTGCAAACTACCGAGGGCAACGTGGTGCATTACGGCTACATCGAGCAGTTCATTGAATCCCTCGGCGAAAAATACAACATTCGTGAAATCGCGTTCGACCGCTGGGGCGCAGTGCAAATGACACAGAATCTTGAAACGCTCGGCTTTTCGGTCGTGCCGTTCGGGCAGGGCTTTAAGGATATGAGCCCTCCGACCAAAGAACTGATGAAGCTGACGCTGGAAGAAAAGCTCGCCCACGGTGGCCACCCGGTGCTCCGCTGGATGATGGACAACATCTATATCCGCACCGACCCGGCTGGAAATATCAAAGCAGATAAGGAAAAATCCACAGAGAAAATCGACGGCGCAGTCGCCACTATTATGGCGCTCGACCGGGCGATTCGGTGCGGAAACGATACGGGCGAAAGCGTGTATGACACACGCGGACTGCTCGTTTTTTAATTGGAGGTAACGGCCTATGAACATCTTTCAAGGAATTTTTAAAGCCCGTGATAAGCCTAAGAACTTAGGCAGCACCAGCTTTTTATGGGGCGGCTCGTCCTCCGGCAAGGTCGTCAATGAAAGAACGGCCATGCAGATGACTGCGGTTTACTCTTGCGTCCGTATATTATCCGAAGCAATCGCTGGTCTGCCATTGTTTGTATATAAATACGGCGACGACGGCAGCAAGGACAAATATCTCGACCACCCGCTGTGGCGTGTGCTGCACGACGAACCAAACCCGGAAATGACGTCGTTTGTTTTCAGAGAAACGATGATGAACCATCTGCTGCTGACGGGCAACGCCTACGCGCAGATTATCCGAAACGCTCGCGGCGACGTTGTGGCGCTGTATCCCCTGATGCCCGACCGCATGACTGTTGACCGGGATTCGCAGGGGCGGCTGTATTATCGCTACAGAAAAAATAGCGATGACGCGCCGGAGGTCAGCAGGAACAAGCCGAGCGACGTTATTCTCGCGCCAAGCGATGTGCTGCACATTCTCGGTTTGGGCTTTGACGGACTGGTCGGCTACTCGCCGATTGCAATGGCGAAAAACGCCGTAGGGCTTGCTATCGCTGCCGAGGAATACGGCGCTAAATTCTTTGCCAACGGCGCTGCACCAAGCGGCGTGTTGGAGCATCCCGGCACCATAAAGGACCCGGAGCGGATAAGACAAAGCTGGCAGTCCACCTTCGGTGGCAGCGTCAACAGCAACAAAATCGCCGTACTTGAGGAAGGGCTTAAGTATACGCCTATCGCCATTTCTCCCGAACAGGCGCAGTTCCTTGAGACACGGAAATTTCAGATCAATGAGATAGCTCGAATTTTTAGGGTCCCGCCCCATATGTTGGCGGATCTCGAGAAGTCGAGCTTTTCTAATATTGAGCAGCAGTCGCTGGAGTTCGTGAAATACACGCTTGATCCGTGGGTCGTTCGCTGGGAACAGGCGATGAACAAATCGCTTCTGCTCGAAAGCGAAAAGCGTGATGTGTTCACAAAATTCAATGTGGACGGATTGCTTCGTGGCGACTATGCCAGCCGCATGACAGGTTACGCGACAGCGCGGCAGAACGGCTGGATGAGCGCAAACGATATCAGACAGCTTGAAAATCTCGACCGGATACCGACGGAGCTCGGCGGCGACCTTTACCTTATCAATGGTGCGATGACCAAATTGCAGGACGCCGGCGCATTCGCAAACACAACTATAACAGAAACGGAGGAAACCTCAGATGGACAAAACAAATCGGGCGCAAAGCCCAGGCAAAGTTCCCGTCAGGGCACGTGACAAAACACATTTCTGGAACTGGGAAAACGATGATGAATTGGGCGTCCGTACTCTTTACCTCGACGGCACCATTGCGGACGAAAGCTGGTGGGACGATGAAATCACACCCAGGATGTTCAAGGATGAGTTGTTTTCCGGCAGCGGAGATATCGTGGTATGGATCAACTCTCCCGGTGGGGACTGCGTGGCGGCCTCACAGATTTACACCATGCTCATGGACTACACAGGCAATGTCACAGTAAAAATTGACGGCTTGGCAGCAAGCGCGGCTTCGGTCATCGCAATGGCGGGTACACAGGTGCTTATGGCTCCAACAGCACTGCTGATGATTCATAATCCGATGTCAATTGCTATTGGCGATACCGAGGAAATGCAGAAGGCCATCGCCATGCTGGACGAGGTCAAGGAAAGCATCATCAACGCCTATGAAATCAAGACCGGGCAGTCAAGGGCGAAAATATCTCATCTCATGGACGGTGAAACCTGGATGAACGCGAACAAAGCAATCGAGCTGGGCTTTGCCGACGGCATCTTGGAGGACTCCAAGCGCATTCATACCGAAGATGTGGTCTTTGCGTTTTCCCGCAGGGCGGTCACCAATTCGCTTATGAACAAACTCATCTCTAAATCGGCTCCGAAGCCGGAGCACGCACTTGACAAGCAAGTGCCGAAGCAGGATGCGCCGGCAGGCGTTTCCATCGAAGCGGCTATGCAGAAACTGCAAGCCCGTAAATACATTTAACGGAGGTATTTGATAATGAAAAAGGTACTCGAAATGCGTGAAAAACGCGCAAAGGCATGGGACGCGGCAAAGGCGTTTCTGGACACCCGCACCAAGGACGGCGTCCTCTCTCCCGAAGACAACGCGACCTATGACAAGATGCTCGCGGATGTGGACGCAATGGCGCATCAGATTGCCATTGAGGAAGACCGCGTGGCAAGAGACGCCGCTATGGCTCAGCCGACCAGCTCTCCCATTACGGCAAAACCCAACGCACAGAACGGAAAGCCCGTCAGCCCCAGAGCGACCGCCGAATACCGCGAGGACTTCTTGAACCTCGTGCGCGGTAAGCGACCGATTCACAACGTTATGGAGGAAGGCACTCCTTCTACCGGTGGCTATATCGTTCCGATTGAATTTGACAGCACCCTTGTGCAGGCGCTTGCCCGTGAGAATGTAATTCGTTCTCTGGCCAAGGTTATCACCACCGCCGCACCGCACCGAATTAACGTAGCACTCACCGATGTATCCGCCGACTGGGTGGCGGAAAGCGGTACGTTTACGCCCAGCACTCCTACCTTCAATCAGCTCTCCCTTGACGCTTATACGCTCCGCGCGGCGGCGCTGGTTTCAGAGGAGTTGCTTCAGGATTCCATGTTTGATCTCGAAGCCTACCTCATCGACAATTTCGCCCGCGCTTTTGCGGCGAAGGAAGAGCAGGCTTTCTGTGTCGGTAACGGCAGCGGTCAGCCCACTGGCATTTTCACCGCGAATGGCGGCGATGTCGGCGTGACCACCGCAACTGCGGCGGATATTAAGGCTGATGAAATCATCGACCTGACCTATTCCCTGAAGGATGGCTACAAGAAAAACGCCGTGTTTGTTTTGAGCAGCGCTACCCTCGCGGGCATCCGCAAACTGAAGGACGGCAACGGCGCATATATGTGGCAGCCGTCGTTGCAGGCAGGTCAGCCTGACCGTCTGCTCGGTTTCCCGGTATATGTCTCCCAGTATGCTCCGACTATCGCGGCAGGTGCATATACCGTTGCTTTCGGTGATTTCCAGAACTACTGGATTGCCGACCGCAGCGGCAGAACCGTGCGCCGTGCGGACGAACTGCATATCGCAAACCTGCAAACCGGATTCTACGCTTTCCAGCGTGTGGACGGTAAAACCGTACTGCCAGAAGGCATCAAGCTGCTCAAGCAGCACGCTTAAGGAGGACTGACCTATGAGTGACTATAACGCAAAAAACTACACCGAGCAGGGCGGAGAAAAAACCGTCATCGGCGGTACACTCGAAATTCTGGAGGGAGCCTCGGTGACGGGGCTTACCTCCACCGCCGCGCCCGCTTCTGAAACAGCTCTCGGTGGTGTGAAAGCCGCTGCAAAGGAAGAGACCGACACTGTGCCCGTCAAAATTGGTGAAGACGCAATCCTCTATGTACCAACATATCCGATCGTGCCGGAGATACCTGTGGCTGCAAATCAGGCGGATAGTACCGCTACTGATGTCACTGCTCTTGTCACTGATTTTAACGCCCTTCTCGCCAAGCTGAAAGCGGCGGGTCTGATGGCGGCGGACGAAGAATAATTGAAAGGAGGCGGACGGCATGAAAGCTGATAACCTTCTCCCCAAAGTCAAAGCGCACCTCATTTTGTCACACGACGAGGACGACGGTCTGCTTCTGAGCTATATCTCAGCCGCTGTCTCCTATGCCGAGAGCTACCAGCATGTTGCCAGGGGCTATTACGAAGAAAACCTCATGCCTGCTACCACAGAGCAAGCCGTGATTATGCTGTCGTCCTTCTTTTACGAAAGTCGGGACGGCAGCACAGCCGGCTTCTTTGGTGATAGCGTGCAGGCGGGTCAGCAGGTGTGGGACACAGTCAATATGCTTCTTCGGCTTGACCGGGATTGGAAGGTGTAATTATGTCCTTTGGCAAGATGAACACTCAGATTGACATCATATCCACCGCCCCAGTAAAGGATGCGGACGGCTTTGTTACAAATGGCGACCATATTGTCGCTTCCGTTCGCGCATACAAAGAGGACCGCCACGGAAACGAGCGGTGGGCAAACATGGCGGCGTTCAGCGAAGCGACGGCTCTCTTCCGTTTTCGGAAGATTCCCAGCGTAGAGATAACAACCTCTCTGTTTATCGTCTGCGGTGATGAGCAATATCGAATTATCAGCGTTGAGGATGTTCGCGGGCGCGGAATGTACATTGAGGTGCTTGCGGAAAAACAGGAAGGGGCGGTGAGGTAATGGGAAAAGTCCAAATTAAGATGCCGGAGGAATTCCTTTTGAAGGTTTCCCGGCTGGCTGACCAGACAGACGTAATAATCCCCAAGGTGTTGGAAGCTGGTGGCGAGGTTGTATTATCCAAAGTGAAGTCGAACCTGTCAAGTGTGGTTGGCAGCAATACAAAGGAAAGAAGCCGCTCCACAGGCGAATTGGAACGCTCCCTCGGACTCTCTCCCGCCAAGCAGAACCGGAACGGTAACTGGGATGTTAAAATTGGTTTTGCCGAGCCGCGCTCTGACGGTGCCGGAAGGTCCGGTGCCAACTCCAACGCCAAAATTGCCAACATTCTCGAATACGGCAAATCCGGCCAGCCGCCGAAACCTTTTTTGAAGCCTGCGAGGACTCAGAGCAAAAGCACCTGCATTGAAACCATGAAGTCAAAGCTTCAGGAGGAGGTTGACGGCATATGAGCATTTTAACAGAATTAAACACATTGCTTTCGCCTGTTCTTCCTGTGGGGACAGGCGTTTTTTCCGGCGTTCCTCCCGACGAATACCTTGTATTCACACCCATGACGGACGAATTTGCACTGTTTGGAAATAATACACCGCTCTTCGATATCTCCGAAGTGCGAATTTCGCTGTTTTCCAAAGGCAACTACCTCCAGAGGAAAAAGCAGATAACAGCGCTGCTTCTGGGAGCAGAATTTACGATAACTGACCGCCGGTATATCGGCCATGAGGACGATACCGGCTACCACCACTACGCCATTGATGTGGAAAAATCATACGAAACGGAGGAATAAATTATGGCGACAATCGGTCTTGATAAACTGTATTATTCAAAAATAACCGAGGATTCCAACGGCGAGGAAACCTACTCTACGCCTTTGGTGCTTGCCAAAGCCATCACCGCCGAGCTCTCGGTGGAACTGGTTGAGGCAATATTATACGCTGACGACGGTGCCGCCGAAGTGGTGAAAGACTTCAACAGCGGTACGCTCACACTCGGCGTTGACGACATCGGTCCCACGGCAGCGGCAGATCTGACCGGCGCGTCCACCGATGATAACGGCGTACTGATCTCCGCCAGTGAAAATGTGGGAACTCCTGTCGCGGTTGGCTTCCGCGCGAAGAAAGCAAACGGTACCTACCGTTATTTCTGGCTTTACCGCATAAAATTCGGCCTGCCCGCGACCAATCTGCAGACCAAGGCAGACTCCATCACTTTCTCCACGCCGACTATCGAAGGGACGGTCATGCGCCGTAATAAATTGGATGCTTTTGGCAAACATCCGTGGAAAGCGGAGGTTACCGAAGGCGACGCCGGAGTTGCTTCCGCCACAATTACCGGTTGGTTTACCGAGGTTTATGAACCGGTCTATACACCGGAACCGTAAGGAGGATGCAGAATGGATAACGTCATTTTAACAACTGCCGCTGAAAGAAGCGCTGCTATCAATATCGGCGGCAAGGAATATGAACTGGTGCTGACCACCCGCGCAACCAAGGCAATTGCGGGGCGGTACGGTGGGTTGGAGAACCTCGGCGAGAAGTTGATGAAATCAGAAAATTTTGAGATGGCGCTGGATGAGATCGTGTGGCTTTTGACCCTGCTCGCTAACCAGTCCGTTTTAATTCACAACCTCAAAAACAAAGATACTCCGCAGGAGCTTCTGACAGAGGATGAGGTAGAACTTCTCACCTCACCGCTTGATTTGGCGGCCTATAAAAATGCAATTACAGAGGCAATGTTCAAGGGTACCAAGCGTAACGTGGAAAGCGAGGACGAAACCTCCTTAAAAAACGCGCAAGTCGAGTAAACGGACTGTGTCAGCAAACTGACGCGGAAACCTTTACTCGACTTCTTTATTATGGAACGGTGCAGATGGGTATGGGATCGGAGGAATTCTGGCTCATGCCCATCGGCTTGTTTCTGGACCTGTGGGCCTGCCACAAACAGTTTCTCGGCATGGAAAAGCCGAAGAAAACCCGGACGATTGACGATATCATTCCACCCGGAATCTAAGGAGGTGAGCACAAATGGCGGACAATTTTGGCTTAAAAATTGGCGTCGAGGGCGAGCGCGAATTTAAAAAGGCTCTTTCGGATATTAACCAGAGCTTCAAGGTTCTCGGTTCGGAAATGCAGCTGGTCACCAGCCAATTTGACAAAAACGACAAATCCGTGCAGTCGCTCACCTCACGCAATGAAGTCCTAAATAAGGAAATCGACGCGCAGAAAAGCAAGATTGAAACCCTGCGTGCCGCCCTGCAGAACGCCTCCGAATCCTTCGGTGAGAACGACCGCCGCACCCAAAATTGGCAGATTCAGCTGAATAAGGCGCAGGCGGAGCTTAACGGCATGGAGCGTGAGCTGGCACAGTCGACGGACGCTGCCGACAACCTTGGCGGCGAACTGAAGGATACCGCCGACGAAGCGGAGAAATCTGGTCCGAAATTTGAAAAGCTGGGCGGTGTACTCAAAGGCATCGGCGTAACAATAGGTGCTGTGGCTGTTGCGGCTGGTGCGGCGGCAATCAAGCTGGGCAAAGAGGTCGTGCAGCAGTTTGGAGAGCTGGAACAGAATCTCGGAGGCTCGGAAGCGGTCTTCGGCGCATATGCCACATCAATTCAAAAAACAGGCGAGGAAGCGTATAAAAATCTCGGTGTATCCCAGTCAGAATATCTGGCTACGGCCAACAAAATGGGTGCTCTGTTTCAGGGTTCCGGCATCGCACAGCAAAAAAGTCTGGAGCTGACCGAAAAGGCCATGCAACGCGCTGCAGATATGGCGTCGGTCATGGGCATTGATATGTCCACAGCCATGGAAGCTGTCACGGGTGCGGCGAAGGGCAACTTCACCATGATGGACAATTTGGGTGTGGCTATGAACGCGACCAGCATTCAGGCGTATGCCGCCTCCAAGGGTCTGGATTTCGTATGGAACAGCGCGAGCAATGCCGAAAAAGCCGAAGTCGCTATGCAGATGTTTTTTGAAAACACCGAGCAGTACGCCGGCAACTTTGCAAGGGAATCCACGCAAACCATCAGCGGCTCTATCGGATTGCTGCAGGCAGCCCTATCTTCGTTTACGGCTGGACTTGGCAACGCAGATGCGGATATGACGAATCTGACGCAGAATCTTGTGGACGCGTTCCAAGCTGTGGTAAAGAATGTCGTGCCGGTGCTTGAAAACATCGTTGCGGCACTCCCGCAGGCAACGGGGGCAATCCTGCAGGCGGTTGGTGACCTTCTCCCTTTGCTACTTGAAACGGTGACGAACATCTTCACGCAGGTGCTGAACACGCTCCTGTCGCTCCTGCCCGAACTCATCCCTGCAGCCGTGAACGCTGTGATGACGATAGTCGGCGCACTGATTGATAGCCTTCCACTCCTCGTCGATGCGGCGGTGCAATTGGTAACAGCTCTGGTCGGTGGCATCGGCTCAGCTTTACCAAAACTTATCCCAGCGGCAGTAAGCGCGGTCTCAACTATCGTTCAAGGCTTGGCGGATAACCTTCCCATGATTCTGGATGCGGCGCTGCAGCTCATTCTTGGGCTTGCCCAGGGTCTGCTGGATGCGATTCCGCAGTTAATCGCCGCTCTGCCCGCGATTATTACTACCATAGTTTCCTTTATCATCGCGGCAATACCACAGATTATCGACGCGGGCATTCAGCTGTTGACCTCGCTGGTTGAGGCGCTGCCTGTAATTATCGAGGCAATTGTGGAAGCCATACCACAAATCATCGATGGGATTATTACGGCAGTTATTGGTTCTATCCCACTCATTATCGATGCGGGGATGCGACTCCTCATATCGCTGATTAAAAACCTACCCCTTATCATTACAACGGTGGTCAAGGCTATCCCGCAGATTGTAGGCGGTTTGGTGAACGCAATCGTCGGGAACATCGACAAGATCATCCTTGCGGGCGTTCAGCTGCTTGTTGCTTTGATTGCGAACCTGCCGAAAATCATCGTTGAGGTGGTCAAGGCGGTTCCGCAGATTATCACGGGACTGGTTAGAGCGTTCGCCAGCTATATTGGGCAGATGGCTCAAGTTGGCGGCAACCTCATCAAGGGGTTATGGCAGGGTATCTCGGACGCCGGCGCATGGCTGTGGAACAAAATCAGCGGCTTTTTCGGTGGGATTGTAAACCGCATCAAGGACTTTTTCGGCATCCACTCTCCCTCCACTCTTTTTGCCGGGCTTGGCAAAAACATGGGTGAAGGCATCGGCGTGGGCTTTGAGGATGCTATGTCCGCCGTTTCACGGGATATGCAGAACGCCATCCCCACACACTTCGATTTCAGTACCGGCGGCATGTCCGGGCAAGGCGGATCTGTTCCCGGCACGAACATTACGCAGAACATCTCCGTAGTGACGCCGAAAGCACTGTCCGAAAAGGAACTGGCGAGAGAATTCAAGAACCTCTCGCGCAAGCTGGCACTGGAGTATTAAAGGAGGGACGGCTATGGAACTAACCTATATCAATGCAAACGGCAAAAGCATCACGCTCAAACAAGGCCGCCCGTATTTTCTTAAAAAAATAGACGGTGCTGGCGATATTCGTCAGACCGTTAACACGTTCAAGGCACCGGATCAGGACGGCGCTTTTTACATCTCCTCAACACTGGATATGCGCAATATCACGCTGGAAGGCACCGTCATTGCGGAAACACCTGATGAAGCCTACGCACGAAGGCACACCTTTCTTCAAATATTTAGCCCCAAGGTGAACGGGACGCTCCTGTACCGGGAGCGGCAAATTGCCTGTGTCGTAGAGGAAGCGGGCTTTACAGTTTCCACCCGGCAGCGGATACCCGGCTTTTTTGTCAGTTTGCTCTGCCCGTCTCCCTTCTTTGAGACACAGGATGAAGTTCGCGAGGAACTGGCATCATGGATACCGATGTTCGAATTTGAACTGGGTATACCGGAAAGCGGTATGGAATTCGGAATGCGCCAGCCCAGCCAGATTATCACGGTTGACAACATCGGCGACGTTTCATGCGGGTGTGAAATTGTGTTCCGGGCGCTGGGTACTGTGACAAATCCGGAACTGCTGAATATGGACACGGGTGAATACATCCGGCTCCTCACGACAATGAGCATCGGGGATGAACTCCGGGTATACACGCATTTTGCCGGAAAGCGCGTGGTCAGCGTTGACGGCTCGACAGTAACAAACGCATTCTATCTATTGGATACCGGGTCGGCGTTTTTCCAGCTTGCCGCCGGGGTGAATACTTTGCGTTATGACGCTTCAGTCAATATGGAACTGCTGGAGGTCAGCATTTATTATCGGCCACAGTTTCTGGGGGTGTAAGGATGGAACTGTATATCTATAATTCAGACCGGGAGCTTACAGGCATTGTGGAATCCTTTGAATATCTGCGCTGGACGAGGCGTTATTCCCAGTGCGGTTCCTTCGAACTGCGGGCCATAGCGACACCGGAAAATACCACACTCCTGCAAGAAGGTAACTTTATCTGGAAGAACGACGATGAGGAAGCCGGAATCATTGAACATCTGGAAATGGTTCAGGCAGAGCAGGAAATTATCACGGCAAGCGGCCGTTTTGCAACCTCTTTCCTATCTCGACGTATCGTCTGGCAAACGGAGGTACTGTCCGGTGACCTTTCTGCCTGTGTGGAGCAGCTTTTAAATAACAACCTCATCAGTCCTACTGATACGGCGCGGCAAATCGACGGCATAGTCTTCTCGTCCCCGAACCTGGGCGTACCCGTCAGCACACAAATATCGTACCGAGGCCTGATGGATGTAATAACAGAACTTTGCGGCGCTTCAGAGATCGGGATTAAGACCGTATTCACTCCTGCAACACACCTCTTTACCGTAACACTATATAAAGGCATCGACTCCCAGGCGGTGTTCTCCAAGGAATACGAAAATCTGACGGAACAGAGCTATACGGAGAGTGCGGCGGATTACGCCAACACCGCTCTCATCGGCGGCGAGGGTGAAGGCGAAAGCCGCACGTTTGTCGCTATTACAAGCGGCTCCGGAGAGACCCGGCGAGAAATTTTCGTGGATGCCAAGGACCTGCAGGCGGCAGATTTCGGTACAGGTTACACCGACGCGCTGATCTTCCGGGGACAGAGCAAGCTGAGCGAGCAAGGAATCCGTTATTCATTCGACACATCGGTAAACCCTCACGGCAACTTGACCTACAAGACAGATTTTGACCTTGGGCAGACCGTTAAAGTCATTTCCAAGGCGTGGGGCGTATCCATGACGACGCGCATCGCCGAAATTGAAGAAACTTACGACGCGGACGGTCTGAGTATCAGCGTTGTATTTGGCAAGGCCGAGTTAACAATAGCGCAGAAGATCCGTTCCGACATGAGCGAGGTCAAAACGGCTCTGTTGGCTCCGACAGGGATAACTGAAGTAACGGAGTCACTGGAGGCTGTGGAGGGAACACTTGGAAATTTATCGGATGTAGACCCGGAAATTCAGGGAGAAACATTTACAGCTACCGTAAACAACTTGTTCGGAAAGCTGCCCGCGCTTGAAATAACCGTGGGCGCAGGCACGATATCGGTCGGGCAATATGCCCTGCATCATATGGAACCGGGAGACTCGCTGTATTTCACTTCATGGAGCGGCAATAAATTCAGCGACCAGCCGAGTGACGACGGTCATGTCTTTCTGGTAAAGCACAATGGTGACAATACGGGGAGCGGATACCAGCGAGCAATGGGCTTCTTTATATCCCGCAATACTATGACTTTTTATGTGATTTCCCTTTTCGTTTACAACAATACGTCCGGCGAAGCGAACTGGCTGAATATCAACAATGAGCCTATTACTACGACACGGATTGCAACCGGAGCGGTCACCGGAGTAAAGATCGCGGACCGCACCATTACCGCTGTCAAAATTGCGTCTGCGCTGATCGATTACTCCTCAACAGAACAAAACACCGGGCGACTATGGATAGACGGGAAGACCATTTACAGAAAAGAAATCAATCTCGGCTCTCTTCCAAATGCGGTGCCGGGAAGCGTAGCGCACGGTATATCCAATCTCAGCACGGTTGTCAGCTTATCGGGCTTCGCTACTAACGGGACGGTGTTCCTGCCGTTACCGCTTGCACGATACAACAACTTTGCTTCCCAGATTGGTCTCTACGCGGATACCACAAATATTATCGTTGAACCTGGAAATGACCGGACCGCATATACGGGCTACGTAATAATTGAATATACAAAAACCAGCTAAGTAAGGAGGAAACAGCGCATGGAGAAAAGCGGATTTTTTAACTCATCGGATGGAGACAGAGTCTATGACGCGACGGATTTCGCGGCATATTTCGGAAACCTTGTGTCGAACGGCGTATTCTACGCATCGGCGACAAACCTGCAGGCAACGCCCGGAAACGGGCTGGCGGTGAGCGTGGCGGCTGGCAGCGCTTGGATTAACGGATATCGGTATGAAAATACAGACGACCTAAACCTGCCGCTCACCACGGCAAACGGAAGCAATCCCCGAATTGACCGGATTGTGGTTCGCTTAAGCCAGGTCAGCCGGAATATTCAGCTTGCCGTTGTAGATGGCACTCCCGCCGCGACACCGTCGGCTCCGGCGCTGACGAGAACCAGCGACGTCTATGAACTGGGGATCGCCGACGTGCTGATACCGGCTGCCGCCACGTCGATAGCCACAAATAACATTACCGACACCCGGCTGAATACCAGCCTTTGCGGGCTGGTCAATTCTCTTGTGACAGCAGTCTATGAATGAGGAGGTGAACGACGATGGCAGATATTTACGGCGTAACGCTACAGGCAGGTTCAAGCCCAACCGTCTATTACACCATTACCTATTCTAAGAGCCGACCGAACAATAGCCAGATGACCTATAACTTCACTATATCCGCAGCGCTGGGTTCGTCAGGTTCTTACATTCACAGCGGCTACGCCCTGCTCTGTACCATGACCGTAAACGGCTCATCTGCACAAGTACGCATCAAGGCGGCGGACGGCGACGACTGGGACGGTACCACTCCGAGGCTCAGATATGTTTCGGTAACCTGTGCTTCCACTACGGGAAACACCGCACAGGGCGTGCGCTTTCAGGTGGTGTCGGACGGACGGCTTCCTCTATCCTCCGGCGTAATTGATAACTCAAGCTACACCGTGCTAAGCTCAGCTCTTCTGACCACGGCTTGCGGAGCACCGACCTCCTGCTCGGTCAGTCCGATACTTGCGGAAGGAACCGTGACCCTTTCTTGGAGCGGAGCTTCCGGAGGCATAAACAACACGATTTCCAGTTATGAAATCCAGTACAGCGATTCCACTGACAATCTCACATGGGGAGCTTGGACTGCACTGACGACAGTGACTACCACAGCCACAAGTGGCAGTGTATCAGTTGATCCTCCCTCGACACGGGGGAATTACCGCAGATTCCAGGTGCGGACGCGAGGTACGGCAGGAGCAAGTTATTACTCCGGCTGGAAAGTATCCACGAACTCCGTCCGCAGAAATACGGCACCGAGTCCGGCGACGTCAGCCGTTGCTTCTCCCGCTGAATACAGCAATGAGACGATAACGCTAACTTGGAGCGGAGCCTCCGGCGGCACCAGCCCGGTAAAGGGCTACCAGATCGCCAGCCGCACATCATTGGACAACAGCACCTGGAGCGCGTGGAATGTGTTGGTCATTCTGACCCTGTCCGCCAGCGGTGGCAGCTACAACCCGGCTGTATCAAGCACACCGGGGACCTATACGCAGTTCGGCATCTGGACAATCGACACCTTTGATGTCTATTCCGTTGAGAAAATCAGCAACAGCATCTACTGCGACGTCACAGCTTGCGGAGCGCCGACCGTCTGCTCGGTAAGCGCGGCATTAGCTGAAGGAAACGTTACCCTCTCGTGGAGCGGTGCAGCCAATGGCGCGGGCAATGCCATCACGTCCTATGAAATACAATACAGCGACTCTCCCGACAACAGCAGCTGGGGCGATTGGACGGCGCTGACTACGGTGAGCACCTCGGCGACAAATGGTATCTTGAGCGTAAGCCCTCCGGCCACGAGGGGCAATTACCGCCGGTTTCGGATACGGACGCGCGGTGCCGCCGGTGAAAGTTTCTATTCGGACTGGATGGTGTCCAGCAATACTGTTCGCAAAAATACACTTCCAACGCCGCCGACATCCTTTACCGCCGCTCCCGCAATTTATGAAGGCGTCATTGTAACGCTTACATGGAGCGGAGCAGCACCCGGAACCAGCGCCATCAAGCAGTACGTCATCCAGCGGTCAACTTCCACGGATGGAACGAACTGGTCGGCATACGAAGCTCTTACAATTGTTGTTTCAAGCTCCACCTCGGGGACGTATACGGCGAACGCTTCCCAAATAGCTGGAACGTATACCCGCTACCGGATCAGCGTAACCGATACCTTAGACGCGGTTTCCGCTTATGTAATCAGCGGGACGGTAAAGAAAAACAGTCCTCCGTCTGCTCCGGTAATCGTCTGCCCGCCGTCCGGTGGTTCCAGCTGCAATACTACACCGCGTTTTATGATTACAACAGGCGTCGAACCGGACGGCCAGTCGCAAATTGTGGAAGTAAAAATCGATACGGGCGCTTGGATGAACAGTGTGGACAATCCCGAGCGGTTTTCCACGAGCGGATACCTTGGAAACGGCGTTAAAACAGTCTATCAGGCGGAAACACTGGCGGCGGGAAGTCATTCCATTACCATTCGCTGCCTTGACAGCGATATCGAGTCGGCAAGTCCGGAGGTTGTCCGCACTTTTACAATACTGACGACACCATTTGAGACAATTACCGCGAATGAAACCCATGTGAAAGCGGCTCATATTCAGACACTCCGAACCGCTGTAAACACGGTACGAAGCTATTACGGACTGTATCCCGCAACTTGGAGTGAGGACATTTCCGCTGGAAAGACTACGGTCAAAAACTGGCCGTTCCACATCACGGAGCTTCGAAAAGCCATCGAGCCTGTCATTACGGCGGTTAACGGTTTCGATTCCTCATCGGCTTTTGATATCCCGCCCATAACGTGGCTGCCCATCGGAGCAGGACGTCCAAAAGCGGATGTGATGCAGCAGATTCAGAATTTGATTTTTATAATTTAACTCAGTATGAATGATGCGCCTTTGCGGATGCGGGGCGCATTTTTCATATGCAAAACAAAAAGGAGGACTCCCAATGAAAGAAGTATGGAACTGGATTCAAATATTGGTGGCAGCGGCCGGCGGCTTCTTCGGCTGGTTTTTCGGCGGCTTTGACGGCTTTTTGTACGCGCTGCTTGTGTTCGTAGTTGTGGACTACATCACCGGTGTCATGTGCGCCATCTCGGATAAAAAGCTGTCAAGCGAGGTCGGCTTCAAGGGCATCTGCAAAAAGGTGCTGATTTTTGTAATGGTTGGCGTCGCGCACATTATGGACATCTATCTCATCGGCAACGGCGAGGTTCTGCGTACCGCCGTCATCTTTTTCTACTGCTCCAACGAAGGCGTGTCCATGCTGGAAAATGCGGCACACCTGGGGCTGCCCATTCCCGAAAAACTCAAAGCGGCTCTGGAACAGCTTCACGGACGGAGCGACGATTCGTCAAGGCCGGGTGACGGAGCATGATTGATTTAACAAAAGCTGCGACAGTGTTCATCGGTCGGCAGGGTGAGAACCATTTTCGCAATCTGGAGTTTGATGTCTCCAGCCTGCTTGGTGACGAATATCCCGGCGAGACGTTGACCGCCATTTACAAACGGCCGGACGGCGTCGCTTATCCCGTAGTTACAAGCTATGCGGACGGCGTGCTGACCTGGTCGCCCGGTTTGACGGAAACCGAAATTGTAGGCGTGGGGCAGCTGGAAATCAGAGTTACCCATGAGGACGTTGTCGGGAAAAGCGTGCGGGTACTCACCATTGTGGAGGAGGCTCTTGCGGATGGAATTGTCGAACCGCCGGAGCCGCCCGCACAGGAATGGCTGAATCAGGTGCTGACAGCTCTCGCCGCAATTGATGTGAATGACACCTACGCGCTGCTCAATCTCACGTACAACCTGTTAAATGATAACTACACCTTGCTTGGTATTACGCATGACCAGATGGAAAGCATGCGTGACACGCTGTATACCCGCACCGGAATTATCCTCAATCATCTGCACCCAGTGGAAACGGCCTCAGCACCGGACATGGCAAGCCGCAGAGCATCCATCACCTTTACCGGAATTTCGGCGGGGAGCAATATGGTGATTGATAGCGTAACCTATTTGTTTGTTGCGGTGCTGGGCAGTCCGGCAGCAAATACAGTGCAGGTACTGATTCAGAGCAATCTCAGCGACACGGTCAAAAAGCTTGCCGAAGCCATACGGGGCGTTCAGGATGCGGTAAACATTGCATATGGAAGTGGAACAAATCCGCACCCCACCTGTACAGGCTACTGGACAAAGCAGCGGTTTTCCATTGGGGACATTTCCGTTGCTCCCGGAGAAAGCCTGTTCCTGCTGGAAAAAGCAGAAGACGTCAATACTGCCATGACGCTGACCTCCACTGCCGCATCAACCATCAACGCTTTCATTCGGATGCCGCACCTGCGGTATGTCTTGTCGGGTAATGCTCTCGGCTCGGGTGGCACCAACAGCCTCAGAGGGCCTATGCATACCATTCTGCCCATTGGCAGCATTGTAATCGGCGGTCAGGACGATCCGCTTATCCCGGTGCCCTACGACTGCCATCTGGTCACCATATGCCGCCAATCGGATACCACCGAAAAGGAGCTGGACTTCTATATCTCAAACGACGAGCAGACCTTTACCCGGATTTCGAGAAGTACGCCACTCGGCGCGGATAGTTCCACAGAGGCCCAGCACGCTCAAATCGCTATGCGACAAAGCAGAGTGCCTGCCGGCTACGGGCTATACGCTCGCATTGGAAGCAACGGCACATCGACGACCGCTTACTGTGATCTGAAGTTTACCTACCATCTGTACCCGGCCGCGCTTGCGGCTTACATTTAAACTGTGAGGTGCTTTTTATGAATCTGCATAAACTCATTCTGACAAACAACGCCTGCTACAAGGCGGGCCGCACCATTACGCCGAAGGGTATCATAGTGCATTCCACCGGGGCGAACAATCCCAATCTGAAACGCTATGTCGGCCCGGATGACGGACTGCTTGGCAAAAACCAGTACAACAATCACTGGAACCAGAATACGCCGGACGGCCGTCAGGTCTGCGTCCACGGTTTTATCGGTAAGCTGGCAGACGGCTCCATTGCAACGTACCAGACCTTACCGTGGAATATGCGCGGCTGGCACTGCGGCAGCGGTGCAAAAGGCTCTGGTAATGATACGCATATCGGCTTCGAAATCTGCGAGGACGGTCTGACCGATGCCTCGTATTTTTCTGCCGTTTACAAGGAAGCTGTGGAGCTCTGCGTCTATCTCTGCAAGCAGTATGGACTGACGGAAAAGGACATCATCTGTCACAGTGAGGGGTACAAGCTGGGCATCGCCAGCAATCACGGCGACGTCATGCACTGGTTCCCAAAGTTTGGCAAGAGCATGGACACCTTCCGCGCCGAGGTCAAATCTGGATTGGCGGCAGCGGAAACGACCGCTGAATCTGACACGCCGAAGAAATATTACCGTGTGCAGGTCGGCGCGTATTCCGTAAAGGCAAACGCCGACGCCATGCTCAGTAAGGTCAAGGCGGCTGGTTTCTCTGACGCCTTTGTCAAGTACAGCGAATAATCACATATAGCGCAGTAATGCCTACTGGAGATCTTCTCTCTGGTAGGCATTATTTTTTTTGCCTTTTCACGGACCACTTAAGCGATTTTTTTCCAGTGGATAGTGAGGATAAGGTTCCTCAGACTGGAGGAAAAGCCAATGACAAACGAACAAAGAGTGCGCATAACTGAGTTGCGACAGTCTGGTTGCGGTTATGCGACCATCGCTAAAGTGGTCGGTCTAACAAAAGACAATGTAAAGGCTTACTGTCGAGCACATAACCTTGGAGGCATAAAGGCTGAAAGTAATGCCCGCATCTCACCAGAACAAGATTTCTGCCTGTGCTGCGGAAAGCCGCTGCAACAGGCTTCCGGCAGAAAAAAGATAAAGTTCTGTTCTGCCGATTGCCGCCAGCAATGGTGGAACGCCCACCCGGAGCAGGTTAGACGGAAGGCCATTTATAGCTTTACCTGTGCTCACTGCGGAAAAACCTTCACGGCCTACGGAAATGCCGGACGGAAGTATTGCTCCCATGCCTGCTATATCTCGGACCGTTTCAATGATGGTGAGCCAGTATGAGCGAGGAACAATTCGAGGCCGAGAAAGACTATCAGATCTCTATCCATCTGGCAAAAACGCTCCGTCAAAAGGGCCTTCTGAGTGATGAGGAATACGCCATAATTGATACAAAACTGCAGGAGAAATATCGGCCACTATTCGGCACATTATTATCCGAAAATGACTTGCTATAAAGCCGTTTTAGAGTGATGTATATGTACTGGAAAGGAGTGATTTCTCTTGAAAACAGTAACGAAAATCGAGCCCGCTGTACCACAGATGCCGGAGCGCAAGAAAGTCGCTGCCTACGCCAGAGTTTCGATGGAAACCGAGCGACTGCAGCATTCACTCTCGGCACAGATCAGCTATTACAGCGAGCTGATACAAAAACACCCCGGTTGGCAATACGCCGGCGTGTACGCAGATAATGGAATCAGCGGAACCACGGCCAGCAAGCGCGATGAGTTTAGGCGCATGGTAGAGGATTGCGAAGCGGGAAAAATCGATATCATCCTTACAAAGTCGATCTCCCGTTTTGCCAGAAATACGGTGGACCTCTTGAAAACCGTCCGCCATCTAAAGAACCTTGGCATTTCCGTCCGTTTTGAGAAGGAACATATTGATTCGCTCTCCGAGGACGGTGAGCTTATGCTTTCACTGCTCGCGTCCTTTGCACAGGAAGAAAGCCGCAGCATTTCGGACAATGTCAAATGGGGTACCATCAAGCGCTTTCAGCAGGGCATTCCCAACGGCCAGATGCGGGTATTCGGCTACGAGTGGGTTGACGGCAAGCTCACCATTATTCCGGAGGAAGCGAAAACCGTCCGGTATATGTACCGGGAATACATGAAAGGCGCATCGCGGATCGAGATAGGCCGGGCGCTCAATGAACAAGGCATCTTCACCCGCCAAGGAAAAGAATGGGTGGATTCCAACGTCAAGGTCGTCCTCACCAATGTCACCTATACTGGGAACATGCTGTTCCAGAAGGAATATGTCTCAGACCCGATTGCCAAGCAGCGCAAGAAGAACCGTGGCGAGCTTCCACAGTATTTTGTTGAGAACACGCATGAAGCCATTATTCCAATGGAAGAATTTCAAGCCGTACAGGCGGAGTTCAAGCGCAGGCGCGACCTTGGACCATTCGGAAACAAATCCCTGCACCTGACGGCGTTTTCCACAAAGGTCACCTGCGGCATCTGTGGCAAGCATTATCGCCGGAGCGGAAAGCGGAATACGGCCGGCGAGGTTTACTACATCTGGACCTGCCAGACAAAAAGCCAGAAAGGTGTTGGTGCCTGCGGCTCCAAGAACATCCCGGAAAAGATGCTCCAGAACGTGGCCGCCAAGGTGATGGGGCTCGCTGATTTTGACGAGTGTGCCTTTACTGAGCAGGTCGAAGAAATCCTTGTTGTTTCCGAGGATACGCTTTGCTTCCGGTTTTACGATGGACGCGAGGTCACAACCACATGGGAATCCACTGCCAAGACGGACTGGTGGACGCCGGAGCGCAGACACCTCTGGGGTGAGCGCCACAAGCGAAAGGATACTAACCCGAATAAGTCCACCTACTACGAATTCACAGGCTTCATCAAGTGCGGCAGCTGCGGTGCAAATTACCGCTGCCAATCCGGTGTCCGCAAGGATGGCACCCGCACACGCTCCTGGTACTGCACCGGGCCGAAAGACACGTGCCGTAATACAGCGATTCGGGACGAGACCATGAAAGCTCTGGTTATTGAGGCGCTTGAACTGCCAGCTTTCGATGAGGCGGTGATGGACGCCCAGATCGAGTACGCCAGCATCCTTGACGGTACCGTAACCTTTCATTTTCGGGATGGGCACAAAGTATCCAAAAACTATGAGGATAAACGGCGCGGAGCTAAATGGTCTGAAGAACGCCGGGTGAAGGTAAGCCAATCGATGAAGAATAGCTGGACCGATGAGCGCCGGGCAGCCATGAGCGAGAGAATGCGCCAGATGAGAGGTGAAAAGAAATGGCCAAAATAGTAACTACCATTCCGGCAACGTTGACACGTTTTACGGCGACACCACTGAACGAGCAGAAAAAGCGACGCACAGCCGCTTACGCTCGTGTCTCCACCGACAGCGACGAGCAGTTCACCAGCTACGAGGCGCAGATCGACTATTACACCAACTATATCAAGAGCCGCGACGATTGGGAGTTCGTCGGCGTTTATACCGATGAGGGCATAACAGGCACGAACACTAAAAAGCGAGAAGGCTTCAAAAGCATGGTCACCGACGCCCTTGACGGTAAGATTGACCTTATCGTCACCAAGTCGGTCAGCCGCTTTGCCCGCAACACGGTCGACAGTCTGACTACCGTCCGCAAGCTCAAGGAAAAAGGCGTAGAGATCTACTTTGAAAAGGAAAACATCTGGACGCTGGACTCCAAGGGCGAGTTGCTGATTACCATCATGAGCTCCCTCGCGCAGGAAGAATCCCGCTCAATCTCCGAGAACTGCGTCTGGGGTCAACGGAAGCGTTTCGCGGATGGAAAGGTCACTGTTCCATTTGGCCATTTTCTCGGCTACGACCGAGGGCCAGATGGAAACCTCGTGCTGAACAAAGCCGAAGCCGCCATTGTAAAGCGCATCTTCAGCATGTTCCTACAAGGCATGACGCCCTTCGGCATTGCCTCCCAACTCACCGCTGATGGCATTCTGACGCCGGGCCACAAGGAAAAGTGGAACGCCGGGACTGTCCGTCACATGCTTGAAAACGAGAAGTACAAAGGTGATGCTCTCCTGCAGAAAAGCTATACCGTGGATTTCCTCACAAAAAAGAAGAAGCGGAACGATGGCGAAATCCCACAGTATTATGTGGAAGGAAACCACGAAGCCATCATCGCGCCTTGCGTTTTTGAGGTGGTCCAGCGTGAACTTGAGCGACGGGGCAAAGGCCGAAATCGGCACAGCGGCGTTCACCTTTTCTCCGGAAAAATTAAGTGCGGTCAGTGCGGAAGTTGGTATGGTTCGAAGGTCTGGCACTCCAACAGCAAATACCGACAGGTCATCTGGCAATGCAATCACAAATTCGATAACGATGAGCGCTGCTCCACACCACATCTTACCGACGATGAGATCAAAGCCTACTTCATGTCGGCAGTCAATAAGCTCCTACCAGAAAAGGGCCGCCTCATCAAAGCCTTCGATGCCATTAAATCGACCGTTTTAGACACCCGCGACCTCGACGCTGAGAAAACAGCGCTGGAACAGGAAATGGTGGTCGTTTCCGAAATGATGCAGCAGAGCATCTACGAAAATGCCCGCGTTGCACTTGACCAGACCGAATACCAGAAACGCTACGACGGCCTGACGGAGCGCTTCGGGAAAGCAAAGGCCCGTCTTGAGGAAGTAACCGCCGTTATAAGCGATAAAGCCACCCGGCAAGCGACAATCGAGGACTTCCTCCGGGAATTGCAGTTACTGGATGGGATGATTACCGAATTTGACCCGATGCTCTGGGTCAGCCTTGTGGATTTCGCCACGGTCTACAGCAAGGACGATGTGCGGGTAACTTTTAAGGATGGGACCGAGATACAACCATAGGGCCAGTAGTATTTTACCAAATAACGTCGTGGTACTTCCCATTAATCGTCTTTCAACTCGCAGCACAAAATAGAATATTGTCATTGTTAAAGATGTTCCAGCAATGTAGCAGCAAATTAAAATGGGCTCAAGAATGAGCTGTCATAAAATTTTATAATCAAACCGTTGATTTTATGACACGCCTGGCATATAATAATAACAAGAAAGGAGATTGAATAACATGATGAATAATAAAGCCATTGGAGAGAATCTCCGGGTACTAAGGGATGGCGCTGGGTATAACCAACTAAGCATCGCCACCTTTTTGGGGGTAGACCAAAGCCTAATTAGTAAAATTGAAAAAGGAGAACGCAGCATATCTACAGACATGCTGGATAAACTTGCGTCACTTTTTGGTATTACAACATCAGATATTGTGAATGATGTTGTCGTAGCAAGACCGCTGTCTTGCGCTTTCAGATGCAACGAATTGTCTTCCAACGATATGGAGGCTATTAGCGCTATTAATAAAATTGCGCTTAACTCTGAATTCATGAACAGCCTACTGGAGGGGAATAAAGCGTGATTGATAAAGCGGATTTGATGACTAAAGCAATTCAGCTTAGAAAAGAATTAGGTGAAGACAGCAATTCCCCCGTAGACATTTTTTCTCTGGTGCTAAACATCGAGAGACTCACACTGGTTTATTATCCTATGGGGGACAATTTAAGTGGTATGTGCATCAAGGGAAAGAGCGGAGACTGCGTGATTGCAATTAATTCTGCGATGTCCCTTGGCCGCCAGCGCTTTTCTTTGGCACATGAGTTTTATCATCTGCGCTATGATGACAATATGTTATCTGTTTGCGGAAAGAAAATCGGTGATGGAAAGGATATCGAAAAAGAAGCCGACATGTTCGCTTCCTATTTTCTGATACCTGCCGCTGAATTGGAATGCAAATCCGCGCAACTAGCCGCTAAACACGAAGATGGGAAACTCTCGCTGGATGATATAATCAGGCTTGAGCAGTATTTTGGTGCAAGCCATCAGGCGATGGTAATTCGCCTGAAAGAAAGCACCTATATGAACCGAGCTCGGGTTGAAGATTACCTAATGAGTAGTGTCCGCAATAGAGCTGAAATGATGGGATATAGTTCGGAACTGTATCGGCCGCTTCCTGCAGAAAAACAGTATAAAACTTACGGCCACTACATTAATCAAGCAGACCAATTGTTGAAAAAGGATTTGATATCTAACGGGAAATATGAAGAACTCCTCATGACTGCATTCCGTCCCGATTTAGTTTATGGCGAAGAAGAGGATGGTGATGTCGTTGACTGAGCCTCTTTTCTTCGATACCGACTGCCTGTCGGCATTTCTCTGGGTTGATAATGAAAGCATCCTTGCAAAACTCTATCCTGGAAGAATTATTATTCCGCGTCAAGTTTACAATGAGCTTTCCCATCCGGGACTCAATCATATAAAGGGATTGAAGGCGCAAGTTGATACGCTTGTTATGAGCGGCCAAGCAACTGTGGAATCAATTATCATTGATTCAGCAGCGTATAGTCTTTATTACAAGCTGACGCAAAATCCTGATCCAGGCCATAGGATAATTGGCGACGGCGAAGCTGCAGCAATCTCAATGGCAAAAGAGCGTGAAGGAATACTGGCTAGTAATAATCTAAAAGACATCTCGGACTATGTTCGAGAATATGGTCTGACACACGTTACAACCGGAGCTATCATGAAAGAAGCAATGGCTGCAGGCTTGATAGACGAAGCGCAAGGAAATGCAATTTGGCAAAACATGTTAAATAGAAAGCGACGGCTCGGTTATCAAAGTTTTTCAGATTATCTCAAGGACAACCCCTGAAGGAGGTGTTACAAATGGCAAGAGATGAACATCATGTAGTACATAATCCGAACGGCGGATGGGATGTAAAACGTAATGACTCTCAGCGTGTAAGCGTTCACACAGAAACCAAAGCAGATGCCGTGAAGATGGGTAGACAGATTAGTCACAATCAAGGAACTGAGTTCATAGTTCATGGTATTGACGGAAAAATTCAGAATTCGGACAGTCACGGTAAAGACCCATGCCCGCCCAAAGATACGAAATAAAATCCATTATAGCTCTGCAGGTGCCGGATGGAATGGTCACAGATTTTGATCCGATGCTCTGGGTTAGCCTTGTGGATTTCGCCACGGTCTTCAGCAAGGGCGGTGTCGGATCACATTAAGGACGGCACCGAAATACCGGGCATGAAGCTTTTAAAGTAAAAGACGCCTCTCAACCATTACGGCTGGGAGGCGCCTTTGAGTTATGCGGCAGTTTCAAATATTCTCTTTTGCGTCTTGAGGTACCGCTGGAGGTTGAGAATTGCATTATTCTTTTCCTGATCAGCGCTGCGTTCTTCATCGGTCAATTCTACGGAATTGTCTTTTGCCAGCTTTATCGTATATTCGTATATACGGTTAACGAGGACACCCAATTCCTCCGTTGAAAGCTGGATACTAATTTTCTTATAATCCTTGTGTTTTTTCAATTCTTCCAATGAGCGCATCAGCGCATTGATTTCGTCCACATCGAGTTTTCCCTCTCGAAGCGCATTTATGTACGCCTTCAGGGAAGCCCTGAATTCTGCAACAACCGCAGGTTCATGTGTCTTAATTTTGTAGTAGATTCCGGTCCCTAAAGCAACCGCTCCTGCACCGGCGCCAACAATAATGAGTACTTTCTTATTATTCTTGGCAAAATGTAACGCTTTTGCACCAAGGCCCTGGACCTGTTCTGCTGCAGGCAAATCAATTGGCTTCAGATGCTTTACGATTTGACCCTTTTGCGGTCCCACAGCATAGCGAACAACGCCGCCGATTCGTCTATACTCTCCGGTCAGAATCCTTGTCATGATATCTGTTGGAATATCAAACGCTTCTTGGACTATCGCCATGACGTTTCCCCCTTCAAATTTAGTCTCTATAATAGAACATGTAATTTTTGCGTACCTTTTCTCCCTGATTGCCCATTCCCATTTTTTCAGTTAAGTCAAGAAGGTGAGCTACTCATAATCAACTATCTGCTTCTGCGTCAGTGCCATCCGTATTTCCTCCATATATAAAAACAACCGGGCAGCCCCGGCTTCACTTAGCTTACCCTGCATATGCCCAACTTACCCCGCAAGCGACAAACTGTCAATTGAATAATTAAATTGTATTAATCTCTGCATGATTATATCATAAACCCTGCCGTTATATGGCTTAAGCACTTCAACCAATGTTTTAACAACACATGCTGGCGTATAAAACTCACCTGCTAATTTGCCTTCTTGTTCTGCGAATTTTGAAAGACAATACTCATAAGCACGACCTAAAATGTCTTTTGTATCACCATGCTCAAGCATTGAAATGTTTGTGAACAAGTCGACCACATCACCAAGACGTCGTTTGTCAATCTCAGGACGGGCAAAGTTTTTAGGTAGTACACCTTTAAGTCTTTTATTCTCTCGTTCTATTGATTGCATTGCTTCATCAATTATCTTGCCTATATCAGGAGTGTGTGCGTCAGCTGCAATTGATGACCACCTTGCTGAAGGCGGAACATAGAATACTCCTTTTGCAGCATACTCGTCCATATCCTCTTCAAAGCCCTCTCCCTCAGTCACAAGTTCGTTATACCTTGCCTCGAATTTATCCGATATATATTTCAAGAATATAAGACCTAAGACTATCTGCTTATATTCAGACGCATCCATATTGCCACGCAGTATACATGCTGCATCCCATATTTGTTTTTCAAATCCTACATTTGCAGTATTTTGCTCTGCCATAAATTCATCCTCCAACTCAACTTTATATTTTCGACCACTCATTAATCTCTTTTACCGCATCTTCAATACGACTTTCACTCTTTATACTAGCAAAAGGAACACATAGCAATTCTGCTACTCCCTTTGCATAGGAAAGCTCTTCATTTTGAAACTTTTCAAATGTTACCTCGCTATGCTTAATTCCATCTCGTGTATTAAGCCTTTCCACAACTTTTGAGACATCGTCATATATAACCATAATTGCATTTATTGGTAACTGCTTGAATGTATCCAGCGGCACACGTTCCACCTCGCCCACTGAATTCAATAGGCAAAAATGTCCATCAAGTAGATATTCCTTATCTGATATTTTTCCAACCGCATCCAATAAGTAGTTTTGGTTGCCACCAATATCAGCTATTAACTTATCCGACTTAAACTGCTCCTGCTTTAATTCTGTAATGAGCTTACTTGCAGAATACGCCTTCAATCCTGTTTGTTCAGTTATCTGTTCGCAGAAATATGATTTACCTACACCATGAATGCCTCCAATAATTATCAAGTCCAAACCCTCCAAAATGATTATTATTTCATTATATATCATCGCTTGTCCTAAAAAATGGACTGTTAATTATTCTGCAGCTCCACCTTTATTAACCCACTCGTCAATTTCACTAATCTTGAACTTCCACAGCTTGCCGATTTTTTTTGCAGGCATATTCTTATTTAAAATCCATTTTAAAGCAGTGTCTCTCTTAATGCCTAAATGCTCACATATTTCATTCATTGAAAACCAACGTTCAATATCGTTATCCGACAAATCAATTACCCCCATTCAGACACAAATATTTCCATCGTTTTAATAATATCAGAACACCCTAAACAATTCAATCATTTTAACGATTTATGATTGTTTTTGTGGATTTATAAATAATTATACTTTCATCATCCTATTAAATCAAATGTGAAAGAGTCCATAAATCCAGTAGATATGTTTCCCTGTACGACGACACCCTCAAAACTGTAACTTTTCTTCTAAAAATCAAGTAGACATGTTTCCTCCGACGACACCGAGCCTTAAAACCCTAACTCTATCCCATAGACCTGTTTCCACGCACATACAAAACATCCACAAACAAGCAATTGCCACCGTTCAAATCACTTTTCCAAGTAACTCCCAACGGTGGCAAAACTCTCAAAAGTGCCTATATATCAAGGTTCTCAGTCTCTATTTAGAAGTTACATTTGTGAGCAACACCACACACTCCACATGCCTTGGGGCGATGATTCGGATAATTATTTATCCGAAAATCTTTTTTTAATCTTTGTTCATGCAATAATACCAATTACCAATCAAAACATGTTATTCTGCTAATCTTTTAAAATTATCAGCTATAATTTCTTTCATATTTTCATTCTGTAATAGATGCTCTAGATTTTCATATATCTTGTATAGTAGGTTATAGGTGAACTTCCTGTCATTAATTTTACTGAAAGGCCCATCGCTTTCAACTAACATTCTATTCAAAGGTAAATTAGAAATAATTTTTTTCCCTTTAATGGAGCTAATCATATTATTATTAATTGAAAAATAACATCCCAATTGCAAAAACTGCTCTAAGCAAAACTGATCTCCGCTATACCAATGCAATATAACCTTTTTGTTTTTATGGGTGGTTAGGATTTCTACTAATTCTATTTCAGCTTTTTTACAGTGTACTGTCATTATCTTGTTTTCTGCATGCTCACAAATAAAATTGAAAATTTCAATTTGCTGCTTTTTTTCATTAATATATCTACTCGAAAAATCCAATCCTACTTCCCCGACATATTTTGTTCGATCTAAATTACTTAAAAAGGATTGCTGATTAAATTTCACTTCATTAATTAGTTGTGGATTATAACCAATAGCAAATTTAACATATTTCGTAGTTGGATATAAATCCATGCACGATTCAAATACCTCTGGCTGATTAGTAACACAAAGTGTGTATTGTTGTATTTCATTAATTTTCTTATAGACATTTGGATGGTCGGAATAGTGGTCTAAATGAAAATGAGTGTCAATCAGTTTTCCCATTTTCAACCTCTATTCCAACATAGTTTAATAATTCCAAGTCATTTTTTTGAGCTTGTGATATTATCATATTTTTAAGTTCTTCCATCGATTTAATATATACTTGATTGAATTGCTTAATGTCGTCTATGCTTAAGCCACCCAGTTTGATCATTTCCTTCATAAAAAAGTCGTTATTACTATTTTGTAAATATCTACGTAGTGCTACCAGTATCGCCTTTAAATCTTTAGCTCTACCGGAGTCTGAACTGTAGTATTTCTTTATGAATGCAGTACTGAGTTTATAATTGCTATTATAAGAATCTAGATAACTATCGGTACAGTATCCCACTTTATGAAGAGAGGCTCTGCGTATCAAACAAGGGAAACAGTAACCACAGTTGATTGGTACTGGAGCACCATCAATTCTTCCTTGAGTTGGGTGAGAACATGAAATAGTCCTTCCTGCACCTTCCAAAAAGGGTTTTGTATCCTTAATTTCTTCTACAATTTCTCCTTTAGTTTTATATGCGTAGAAATTCTCTATCTTATGTGGTATCCCAAGCCCATGTAATACATCATTCAATAGGTGTACTAAAAAAATATGGGTGGTTCTAGTGCTACAGCTACCTAATCTGCTCTGTGTCAACGGTATATTCAATCCAATAAATCCGTTTTCAGGAATATACATAGGAACATTGTTTCCTATTAATGACGCCGTTGCAATAGCTCCAGCTATAAAAAGTAACGATCTGCTACGACTAGTATTTTCAGTGAATCTACTTTTAAAATCATCATCAATATTATCAGGTACTTTAGGATTAGTGGAAAACACAATAATATCTGAATTTACATTATTATATGTTTGTTTTACTAATTGATAAAGTTCCAATATACGATTGTTCAATTGATTGTATTCCATACAACCAACAAAACAAATATTTTTACCATCTTGTAATAATTTAATGGCTCCTGAAAACGAGTCGAGTCCACCTGAAAATAAGCAGACACCATCAAACTTGGCATTTATCAGATGATATTTTTTTCTATATTCAAGATCTCGATATCGTTCTTCTGTTTCCCTAAAAGTAAGCGTCCAGATATCACCGCTCAGAAAATTTAGAGCTTTTTCCAATTTTCCTTTTACTGATAGCCATCGATGAAGATTTAAGACGGGAACGCATAGTTCTAATTTTCGTGTCCAGTTATCTTTAGTCTCAGACCCTGTGATACTACTACTTCGAGGGACCCTTTTATCTGTAGCATAAACACTTGCGGCAAACACCAAAAAATCTTCATATATTGATTCAACATTTTGTTTGGAAAATCGTCTCCATATTTCTTCAAAGTTTGTCTTAAGGTTGGACTTAGGGTTTTCATCTAACATATTAAAGACTAACGCATTTGAGAAATCACTTGAAGGAACAGAATAAGTCGTCTTATTAATCCATATCTTCATTATAATCCCCCTCAATTAGTCTTAGAGAATTGAAGCAATCTTTACAGATGGATTGAATATAATCTTGTCCTTCTTTACTCAAATAATCAATCTCTAACGCATTATTTATTTCAATATCTGTCACTATTCTATTTTCAATAATGGAACTTACATCATCGATAATTCGATCATAGTCACTAGCCATTTTCTGATTTGATAATATTTTTTCTGAAAAACACACTTCAAAACTTTTAATTGCAAAATCGATAATAAAAGTTATTAAAAAAACTTCACTTGTTATATTAGCAAAATCATCAAAGGTATTAATCTCTAATCCTTCAAGTGTTTCTGATAAGCTATTTCTAATTATTTGTCCATCTATTGATGAAAAATCTCTTGCAAAATAGTCAATGATCCCTTTGTAAAGTTCTACACCTTTTTTATCCAGAAGACTATCAAGCCCCAACTTTGTAGCTGTTTCCTGTAATCCATGGGTGGCGATCGAATGTAAGAAATTTATTACCCCACCGGCAACTGCACTCACATTACTATTAGACAGATGTGTTCCTGTATATGCCTCAGCAAATTTAGATATTGCTTTTTTAGCATTATCGCTACTATATGTACCACTCGACATTCTGGTTACCGCGCCCTTAGCTTGTTTCCATTCAGAATTCTTAGGTGGAATATATCCTTTAGAAGTTCCCATAAAATTCACCTCACGGTTTTCTTTGTGTTGAATTAGATGCAGCAGCATTATCCTGTTGACAAATAATTTCCATTAAGTCAGGATTAATATTTTTTTCTTGTAAGGTTTTAATAACATCTTGAAACTCATCGGGTTCTTTTCGGTACATTCCATTTAATATGGTAGCTGTTACAATTGTTAAATCTTTATTTTTAATTTTTTTAACCAAATCCTTAATATCTGCTCTATATTCTGGATAATGGAAATATATACTCTGCATTTTTTCAAGCATTTTAATGTCATCTCTGGATCGTTCAAGTAAAGCATCAAGTATTTTTGTAAATCTAATATGAGAGTTATCTTTTAGCTCTTTAATGTTCTTATTAAATAGTGCCAATTTCTTTGCTCTTAGAATTTCAGTAAATATTTTCATTTCCTCTTTGGAAAGAGAGTCTGACACACTAAAATTAATACTTAGAGATTCTCTAGTTAAATAGAAATATCGTGACAAATCTTTCTCATAAAGATTTTGAGGATCAGATTTCAACCATCTCAAAACCCTTTCGTCGCCCCATTTCCTAAATTCCTCTGGTAATTCTTCGTCACGTATAACAATCTCGGTCAACTGTTTCAATTCACTGATATTCTCTTGTGATTTATTGGCTAAAGACCATCTGTATAAATCTTTAAATAACTTTTCATCAATATACTCTAGTGACATTAGTTTCGCCAAAATTGAATAATTGAATTCTGGGTCTTTCTTATAGTATATCTTTGCTAAACTCTTCCTAATTAAAAAAGTATTCAAAAATCGTTTAGCTTGTCTCGGATTCCCTTTCAAAGTACAAGCCATCACATCGCTTGCTATTGATATTGTTTGAAACATATTTATAAAGCCTATTAAATCGTTACTTCTAAACTGATTTTCAGTAAAAGTTCCTAATGCTTTTTTTAAATATTCAAGATCTACTTTTGCACCACTTAAAAACAGATTATCTTTACTCAGTTTGTCAAGGAATCTATTTAGCACATCCTCTATCATGAATAGCTCACAGATTAATAACAATAAATAGTTTTTCAAATCTAACTCTGATAATTCTGGAATGTATATTGGCAACTGAATGATTTTTTCAATATAGTTATCAGAGAATCTGATTGTATCTTCATTTATTTTAGGGTACTTCTTTTCAACAGCATATTTTATTACTTGCGTATCAACTGCAATAATATAAGTTGTTTTCGGAACTGATAAAAATAACTTTATAGCCTCTAAGGTTTCAATTACTCTTTCAGGTGTGCATCTATCTAAATCATCAATCATAACTACCAAGTTGCCAATTTTTGATTTATCAAGTAAATCCTGAAATTCTTTTCGAAATAGCCTAATGTTTTCTACCATTGTATCTTTTGTATCTTTTGGATCTTGCTCTTTTTCTTTCCATACCTTTTTTAAATCTTCCAATATAACAGCTCTTTTTTCTTCAGTCATATATTGCGCTGCAGTTATTGCCGCCACTGCTGGATTCATCGCACCCATGAGGAATGGTGTACCGTGTTTAAGAACAGTAGCTCCAAGTCTTATAAAGTCGATTCTTTTAACTAAAGATTTAATGTCCTCTTTTAATCCTTCAAAAGCAGGCTGATTATCTTCTAGCGTTCTGAGCAAGCTTTCCATAATCGCACTCTTGGCGTCATCATATCCTTCAAACATCCATGAATTTAGGGAGATACAAACGATTTTCTTTTTGCTGGGGTCTAGTTTGTTAATTTTATTTTCAACCAGTTTTAACAATGTGGATTTACCAACACCCCAACTGCCAAATAATCCTACAGTCAGTGGATTCATTCTATCATTGGCTGTTATATTTGTGACCAGTTCTGCAAAAGGGTTATATGCTAATAAATCAATTTTAGATTCTCTATCAATCCACATACAGTTATCTCCTTTTTATAGTGCTTATATTTTTGTAACAAACTACATGTTATTAACTTTGCATGATAGACATAATTATATCATAGATTCTGGTAAAACTTGTTGAAAGTCTTTTACTTGACTAATTTTTCAGAATGCCATTAGTGCTTTCTTCGGCGAGCTATACCCTCATATGTATCAAAGTAAATCTAGTCATTCCTACTCTGTGGAGTATGCACATACCTGAAGTTCTTTCCCTTATTCTGCTTCCGATTCAGGGGATGGTGCGATTGTTTTTTATGGCTGTATCCGCTATTTCATGAAGCCCGACCATCCTGGTGCTTTTCTCTCACTTCCACAGCCTGTTCCATTTCGAGGCCGGATTTAAAAGTGATGACAATCTTTCCTTTGGATAGGATCTTGACGCTTTGTATCAGCCGTCTGACCAGATCGTTATCGAATTCAGTCATGGCACAGTTCATATCACCGAGAAATTTTTTCATTTCGTTGACCCTGTGGCGGGATGTATCGCAGAGGGCCTGTTGCTCCGTATACTCATTTTTCTCCTTGAGTATTTGCTTGCGCTCTGCAGCGATTTTTTCATATGCCTCATCAAAGTCTATATTGTTGACTCTGCTTTTTACATTTTTCTCTACCAAAGCCAGCATTTCTGTTTTCAGTTCATCCAGCCGTTTGTCCATAGCCAGGATATCAATGACCTTGGCATGCTTGCCCATGATCATTTGGAGATTGAAAGCGAGGGTGCCCATAAAATCTTCTTTGTCGCCAATCAGCAGGTTGATGGCCTTCATAATGGCACCTTGCAAGAGCGGCTCATCGATGGTTGGTGAATGCTTGCAGTATTTTTTCCCGTACTCCTGCCTGTTGTAGCAGCGCCATACGATTCTTTTTTCCGTGTAGTTCGTCCAGGTTGCCCGTCTATATGGTTTGCCGCATTCTCCGCACAGGACGAGGTCTGAGAGGGCATATTTCGAGCTGTATTTTCCATTGTCTGTTTTGGCACGTTTATCCGTGGATTTTCTGATGTTGGCCCGACGAGCCCTTTCTTCCTGCACGCGATTCCATAATTCCTTGGAGATGATCCCTTCGTGGCTTCCTTCTACATAGTATTGGGGCACAATTCCTCTGTTTTTGACTCTTGTCTTATTAATAAAATCTGTGGTAAAGCTTTTTTGCAGCAGGGCATCTCCCATATATTTTTCATTGGAAATCATACCTGATATGGTGCTGGTATACCATTTGTCCTTGCCTGTAGCTGTTTTAAGGCTATTTTCCTCCAGGTGATTCTTGATCTTCGCAAAGCTGCAACCTTCTAAGTAAAGCCTGAATATCAATCTTACTGTTTCAGCTTCTTCCGGTACGATGACAAGCTCCCCTTCAGGGTTTTTAGTGTAGCCCAGGAATTGCGTGTGGTTCAGGTATACCTGCCCTCTTTCGAACCGGCGGACAACACCCCATCTTGTATTGGTGCTTAAAGATCGGCTTTCTTCCTGTGCCAGACTGCCCAGGATGGTAATTAGAAGCTCGCCAGCACCATCTAGAGTGTTGATGTTTTCTTTCTCAAAAAATACGGCGATGTTCTTCTCTTTAAGCTGTCGGATGTAGGTAATGCAGTCTACGGTATTGCGGGCAAATCGGCTGACGGATTTGGTCAGCACCATGTCGATCTTACCTGCCAGGCAATCTTCTATCATTCGGTTAAACTCTGTTCGCTTTTTAGTGTTGGTTCCGCTGATGCCTTCGTCCGCATAGATGCCTGCGAACTTCCATTTTGGATTTGACTGTATTTCTCTTGTATAATGCTCGACCTGCATTTGATAGCTGGACTGCTGTTCTTCCAGTTCTGTACTGACACGGCAGTATGACGCTACTCTCAATTTCTTTTCCTTTGCCTTTTCCTTAAAATCATAAATCGGATCGGCAGGGATCACCGATACTGTTCTTGCCGCTCTTGCCATGATCGATTCCTCCTTTTCCACGTAATGTGTAGGTAGTATTTAGCGTTACGCCATTGATCAGCTCGAATCGTAGCTGGCCAGTCTTTTCTACCGTAATGCTCTTGATGGTAGCCTTGAACAAATCCTCATCAAATGCTGTGATGGGCTTGCGAGTTTGAAATATTGCTTGCAGCTTCCTAGTCTGGTACTCAAAGTCATCTATCTTTGAGAGCCGATATTGCTCTGCAGCTTTTTTGAATAATAGCTCTGCCAGTTCCACTGAGTTCGAGTCACTTTCATGTAATGCTCTGGTGATTTTCAGGGTAAGTTTTTTTAATTCCGTACTCTCCTGTATTGCCTCGACTGTGGGGTGAGTCTCTATCACATCCGGTTTTTTAAGCACCCGGTTGAAGATCTCTATAAAGGCAGCTTCCAGCTGATGGTCATCTACCACGCCGCTTTTGCAGCAGACCCTGTTGTCAACAATGTAGCGCTTGCATTTCCAGTTGCATTTTTTATTTCTATCATGGTGCTCGGTGTAGCGCCGGAACACGCTTCCACATTCGCCGCAGACTACCTTGCCACTGAAAGGGTAAGTGCTGGTGATGCCGTTGGCATAGTAATTGGTATTTCTGTTCAGTTGAGCATTCTTTTCTTCTCTGCATACTTTTACGTTATTAAATACTTCCTCTGTAACTATGGCAGGGTAGAAATCATTGCCGATATATTTGCAGTTGCTTAAGATTTTCCCGATGGAGCCGTGATTCCAGGTGGGTTTTCCGTTGGCATTCGGAATTCCCTGTTGAGTCAGGTCTTTGGCCATCTGCAGAAGGGATACTCCTGCGATATAATCGTTGAACATTTTTTGGACCAGGTCTGCCTTTTTAGGTAGAATAGTTACGGTTCCGTTGATGATTTTATAGCCGAAGGGCATATGCCTTTGCGCCATTTAGCTCACTTCCTCTCCAATCATCTCTGTAAGCTCCAGTCCGTTTATTAGATGAAAGGAAAGTGTTACTTTTGAGTTCACGAATATCTTTTCTACTATTAAAGAGAAGATTGTTTCATCGAATCTCTCCGTCAGGTCCTCCTGGTTCTTGAGTATGGCAATCAGCTCATCGGTCCTGGTGATTCGCTCGTCAAAATCGGTATAATCAAGGAGAGCACCGCGCTGTGCTTTTAATTCCGCAAGTTCTTTTACGATGAGACTGTTTTGCTCTATAAAAAGAACAGAGTCAAGATATCCTTTCGACCTCAGTCTACTCAGTACATGACTCTGTTCCGTTAGTTCCGATATTCTGCTGTTAAGTTTTTTTATCTGAGATTCATATCCTTGACTGTAATGGAGCTTTTTCAAATCCTCTGCTAAGGGGATTAGTATTGGATCGCAGTTGCTTTTCAGCTTATTGTAAAGAATGATGAATGCTGCTTTGATGTAATCCTCTTTGATGGCTGTCATACTGCACGCTGTTCGCTTGTGGATATGCTTGCTGCAGCACCACTGTTCCGTATGGTAGGGCATCCCTTTGAATAGTTTCTGTCTTTTAAAAGTGGTTCCACATTCACCGCATATAATTTTACCAGTAAACGGGTATCGGTTATTGTACTTTCCGGTATCGGCAACCATCATTTTTTCTGTTCTTCGCCAGTCCATGATTTCCCTGACAAGCTGGGCTTCTTCTCTTGAAATGATGGGTTCATGGCTGTCCTGTATAAAATACTTTTGTTTTTGACCTTTATTCTTTTTCCTGATAAAAGGCACCGTATCGGTGGTAAAGGTCTTTTGCATCAGCATATCGCCGACATATTTTTCATTGGTCAAGATTTCCCCAACTACATTTTCTCCCCACGCTTCTGCACCTTTTCTTGTAGGAACACCTTCCTGTGTCAGCTCCCTGGCGATGATATATGAGCCTTTACCGTTTAAGTAGTCATGGTATATCCTGCGGACGATAACGGCTTCCGCTTCATCGATGATGATTTTACCCTCGGCACCCTTGGTGTATCCATAGGGAAGGCAAGAGGGATTCCATTCCCCTGTTTCGAATTTTTTCTGTATCGCCCATCTGTTGTTTTTGGAGATGGAGATGGATTCTTCCTGAGCGACGGAGCCAAGTATGGTGAGGATCAACTCGCTATCCACCGTCATGGTGTTGATATTTTCCTTTTCGAAATAGATGGCAATTCCAAGCTCTTTCAGCTTTCTGACAGCTTCAATGCAGTCCTTGGTATTCCTCGCAAATCTGGAGATGGATTTGGTGATAACCATATCCACCTTTTTGGCTTCACAGTCTTTCATCAGCCTCAGAAACTCGTCACGCTTTTCTTTGCTGGTGCCGCTGATACCCTCATCAGCGTAGATGCCCGCAAACGTCCAAGTGTCGTTGACTTCGATCAGATCGGTGTAGTACTCTACCTGTGTCGAAAAGGACTGTTGCTGCTCATCGTGATCTGAGCTGACACGGCAGTATGCGCATACACGTAGTTTGAGGATCTTTTTTTTCTCTGTTTTTGGGCTGATTGGGTTGATCATGGTTACCTTGGGCATACGCATCCTCCTCTCTTTTTTTCAGAACCTGATGTCCTGTTAGCAACACACAATACTACACAAAAACCACTATATCAAGTGTTTTTACATATATACCTCTACTAATTGTGGGGCGTACAAACGCTGATTTATTTGGTCCACTTCCTTAAATTCTGAAAGAGTAATGAGACCCTTTTTAAGCATGGATTTCAGCAGGGAAAGCGCCATTTTATATTTAACTTCATTGGCTACTTGAGCTTGTGACATTGCTTTATCCTCCTTTACATCTGCATTGTGTCTATAATATGGTCAATCGCTTCATTTGGGGCTGTGATTTTAATGGTGCCCTCCGTGACAGAGACTGCCTCCACACTCCATCGGTTAAGCTGCGCAATGTATGCCAGGGTCGGAAGTATATCTCGCCCAAGGCAAGAAACATTTTTAATTAAAACGGCATCCATTTGTCCGGAAGCGGCTGCTGCAGAAACCTCTTTTATCCCTTCCCGGTCAATGAACCGCCCGCTTTCGGTATCATGAGATTCTCCCACTACCATATAACCAAGGCTTTTTGCATGGTGTAACAGTTCATTTCTTTGGGCTTCCATCAATTCAGGATCGCCGTTAGCTACCCGGCAGTAAATCCAGACTCTTTTCTCATCTCCCATAATCTCGTGCCTCCTTAAATTTGGGGCTTTAATATCACAAGGATGCAGCGGACTTTGAGTTCCGCTGCACAGTTTCTGATATCAAAGAGGTCACGCTTATTCTTCATTTTCAGCCTGTGCTTTATTTGACACTACTTCCCAAGCACCGGGGCAACAGCTCAAACTACCTGTAGTTAGCAGGTATCACAGGAATTCTACCTCCCCGAGAACCTCCGGGCTGCACTCTGGGACTTAACCTCGACTATGCAGGAGTATCATTGTAGGCTGTTCAGGTCCTGGCGAAGCAATCCACCACAGATTGTTTTATGGTCAAACATGTCTCGCTCATAGCCTTTGATGCGATCGGTTTTACGGGCAATTTGTCCGCAGGCTGTTCTGGCGTGTTTACCAAGGTCGCTTTCCGTTTTAGCAGCTGAACAGTTAACGTATTTGAGCTGTCGGGTATGGACGGCTTGCGCCAACATTTTTCAAAGAGCAGTGAGGGATAAAAAAAGCCCCTCACTTCTATAGGGAAAAAAGTGAGGGGTTGAGCGGATTTACTTTTCTATAATTTTTTTTAATTTCTGCAGTGCTTTGCGTTTTCTATCGTTGATTGTTTTTTGTGGTATTCCTTTTTCTGCCGATAATTGACGCTCACTCTTACATTTGAAAAACAGTTCATTAATCAGCATCTGATCGCTTTCTTCTAAAAGAGTAAGACACCGCAACATCTTGGCAATCATTTCTTTCAATATGATACTGTCCTCTATGGACTCCTGGGCAGATACAATCAAATATTCCACTTGAATACCCTTTTCATGGCAGGCTTCAAAGGATATATTGTTTGTTACTGCCAGTTCATCAAGATACTTTTCCCTATCTCTGCAGTGGTAGTAAGC
Source organism: Dehalobacter sp. (assembly GCF_030063005.1). Taxonomy (NCBI): domain Bacteria; kingdom Bacillati; phylum Bacillota; class Clostridia; order Eubacteriales; family Desulfitobacteriaceae; genus Dehalobacter; species Dehalobacter sp. Next base: position 7,029 of record NZ_JAPDHR010000007.1, on the reverse strand, counting down.
CATATAAACTTCTTTACTCACAGCAATCCGTTTCTTTTGAACGAATAACGTGTATTTACGCTGGTTTTCTTCCATGAGCTTGTCCTCCATTTTTAGATTTTTTAATCTGAAAAATGAAGAACAAGCGGAGGAGAACGGCACCCGATTGAATTTCCTAAGAAGGCATAAAGGCCAAGCTTATGGTCGTTTTTCCCCAAAAATTTTCTTATTTTCTCATAGGCACTATGCTTGTTGCAGTTGATGTTTCTGCTCTTGACACCGAGCTTGTCCACTGTATAATTTATGTCCAACCAGAAAGACATAAGGATAATGCCGCACTTGACCTCGTTCCAGGTATTTAATATCTGGAATAAAAGTCCGTTCCTGACACTGACATTGAATTTTGGGTTCTTCAGCTGTTTGTATATAAAATCTAGTTCTTGTTCCGGTCCATAAAAGCATAGCTTTCCACGGTTTCGCTGGTTAAACTGTGAAAATAAGATTTCATCTTTTAACTGGTATCGGTTGCCCTTTAACCAGTTTCTTAATTTATTTTTAAAGATTTTTTTGGAGAAAGAAGAATGTTTAATACATACCAGAAGTCGAAAATAGGATTTTTTTGTCAATGACAAAACCGCAATTTGTTTGTTACAAATTGCGGTTTTACGGTCTGTTTGAGGCATATTGAATTGTGGAAATGTTGAGAGTTGCGTAACATTCTCAGAGGGTAGAACGTAATTTGGATCGGTGAAGCCACCCTCGGCATGGATATCCTTACACCACTGTACTTCAGCTATTTTAACCTTTTAATTTTTAATAAAGTTACATTTTTCATTTGTCAGCACCTCTCCTACTTAAAATGAAAAACAAAAATCTTAATAATGACATCATCCATATTTCGGTAATATTTTGTCGAAATGCGACCGTATCCATGTTGTTCTCACGTTTCAATTATTCCTTAAATGAAGCGAGGGCTCGGTTGCTATATGCCGTATATGTAATTTTTGCACACAAGGTCGGCATCTTGCCTCCGGCTTCCTTCTGAGTCCTCATCACCTCTTACCTTTACCTAACAACTGGTGCTAGCAACCATCGTAGTGGACTTTCAGCACTAAAGTCACGAATGCCATGCTCAAAAGACAAAAAAACCTGCCGCTAAGAGGGCAGGTTTAGACACGTAGTCTCTGCGGTAGCCAGGCTATCATAGTGCTGGTAAGCACCTTAGACCCTATGGCTTTGCGTCCCTATCTTTTGACAGGTTTGCCCTTAGCGCTGATAATTCAATTGTTATTTATAACAACACAACAATTATTTGTGTTGAGTGAAACACCGAAGGAATCTTTGATCCATAATCTATAAGGTCCTACTGAATTGTGTCTAAATTGGTCGAGATAGAATGCAGGCGCGCGCATCTTTTTTCAAGACCACGTTTCCTGACGCCTCCCTGCGATCCCGGACAGTCGGATTTTCCGATTCCGGTTCTAACCCCAGGTTTATCCCTTGAGCCTTCTCAAGTAACCCTAGGTTTAAATGTTGGCACCATATTCGCCCATTGGTTATTTGGTTAACTCAAGGGTTATCCTTCATTAAAGAGATACGTTATCAGTTACTGTGTACTGCGTTTCTCTGAGGCCCCCAAGTGTTCAGAGGTCCTTTGCTTCAACAAGGTGCTACCTTTTATCGCTCTTATGACCTCATGCGCCAGTCCTAAATCCTCCCATCCTCCTTCGGTTGTACTTTATAAGGCGGGTCTTTGATGGTTGTTGCCATTCCATCTGGAAATAGGACTTTCCCGTCGATATCTCTGTGAACCCTTCTATTGATGTCAGAACCCATACCCCGGCTGCCTTTGTGATGCATTTACCGTTTCTTCCCACAAAGCTTCGGCCTTCCCCAATTCGGGAATGGGTCAGCGCTAATCAGCATTCCCTTCAACAGATTCTGAAGGGGAACTATATCGGGGCTGCAGTAATTCGTTAATCCTTCTGACCTCAATATTTGCTTGCCACACCGTCTGTTCCGACACTCTATTCTCTGGGTTATATGGGCAGCCGCGGCTTTTTCGTCCGGGCACACCGCAGTTTGTTACCTCCCTACATTTCGGATATGCTAATCACCCGAACCGGCTAATTGGTGATAGGAGACTTTCACTCCATAAGATTTTCAGCCTTGACGGCTGCTCCTGTGGGGATGTACCCCTGCACAATTGAGAAATTGTGATCGAGCATAATCTCTCATAAGGATCACCTCTATTTGTATTTGGGGTATTTATCATTCCGGTAACCTTGGTCTATAATGCAGCAACATCAGCATCTAATAAGAGAAAATTATCTTTTGCCGATGATAGGAATCATATGACAACCTGGACTTAAACAATAACCCAATTTATAACCTGCTGGGTTCATCCTTGCCCTCTGATTCTCCCGGTTTTTGATCCCCGCTTGATTTAAAGCTGCAATTCCACAGCGTCTACTGTGAGACCCTCAGAAACTCTCCTTTAATATAATAGCTTCCTGGGACGCCCCTTCAAAAAAATTCGCACTACAGTTCAAAGGATACCTTTCGTCTAAGAGTATTTGGTTGGGCCCCACTATTTGAACGGGCACTACTGTACAAATATACTCAATTAAATTAGTTGTACCGCATGGACCCGTATCCGTTCGATTACATCACATATTTCCGGTTTGATACTTCCGTCCGAACCTCCTGTACTCAACTCAAATAGATATCTTTCGGGTCCAATTCTCCAATGGTCAACTCAATTAATTCCACCAGCGCTCACCTCATCTTGTAGGGCTCTGAGAATTTGTCATTGTGACTTATTTGCTAATCTTTATCACCGCATCTTTAGGTAAGGCTAAACCACAAGCTACTTCAACACCTTTAATAATCGCCGTAGGAACAGGACAAGCCGCATGTTTACAGTATTTCCTGGCCATTTGAAATACCGGTGAATCTCCAACTTTTGCGAAACACTCCATGAATGCTTTGACTTCTTTAAGTTCATGTTCCAATGGTTTCAGGTTTGGGCATTCGGTCTGAAATTCAATCTGGGCATCCCGCATGTTTTTGGATTCGACTTTCACACTAGTATTAAAACCACAAATTCCTGAAAAAACTTTAACCTCGGCCATTTTATCCACTCCTCGTATAATAATATTTGTTCCTGTACTTGCTGCATTGGGAGAGCTTTGTCTTAAATGTTGAGATAAGCATTCTGATGAATGAGTGAAACATAACTGGACTGGTAGAAGCAATATTAATTCCACCTCTTGGATCAGTCTTTTACAATTATACTTACATAAACGCACATAAATAGAGTTTTCTTTCAAATTTTCATCTCTTCATTAGAATTAATCATTACTAATATGGCATCTAGTACCAATACCATGGATAGTTTCGATTCGGTGATAGGTTATTGACGAATATGCCCACCAAAACCAATAACAGGCTACCTGCAATAATTGGATTTAATATGTAGATCGGGTTAGCCGCATTGAGAATAGCAAACATAGCTGTGGCTCCACCCGGGGGGTGCGTCGTTTTCGTTAACAACATGACCAAGACGGCTAAAGATGTCCCTGAAGTCACCGACCACCAGTGAATTCCCCAAATCTGATAAGTTGTTACCCCGACAATTGCGGACAAGGCGTGACCTAGTATAACGTTGCGCGGTTGCGACAGGGGAGCATCCGGTGCCCCCAAATACCAGAACAGCGGAGGCCCCTAACGGCGTAGCCAACATGGGAATCTCATACTCAAGTGATAATTAAGGCAATTAGGATATCCATAGGGATCAGCGATACAAGCGGTATGGTTCTTTTATGTCCTTTAAATTTAGCAAGATATTTGAGGACTGCCCCTTTTTCTTTGCTCTGATACATTAACTCTTTCAAGTTATCTCCTTCTTTTCTCTCCTTGATTTAAAATAGCAGTATCATTACGAAATTGAGTTAGGATAAATGAATAAGACTTTACTTCATTTACCATATAACTTACAGGAGTTATGCAGTTGATGTGAATATATGGGCAATTCATAACTCCAAAAAAAAATCTAAAAATATCTCGTGAATCTCCAAAAAAGACTTGACTTTTTCGGAAGGCCCCCATAATCGCGAAGGATGGCATTTTGTCATTACTTTGGCGATACGGGTGATATCATTGACAATACTTTGTAAACCGTCTTTCGCGAAAAAAGACCATGGTCAAGGTGCTGGAATTCCGGTACTCAAAACAATCTGGGATTTGTTTGATCTGTCTCTCCTATTTTTCCAATCCGGAATACGCAATCATTCTGGGACTCCTGCGTGGCTTCTGGCTTTTGCCTACATCTGCGGCCTAATTAATCATGTAGATTCGGCAAATCAAAATGCTAAGTTTTCAACCAAGGTACCCTTTTTACGACAACTACTTTCTGGCGAGATCATCTCCCAAAGTGCCTTTAGCCGGTTTCTATCCAAGCCTTTTCAATGGCTCTGGTTCTCTTTAGGCAGGCTTGCTAGATTACAGGAAAACTCAGATAGCAGACTGACCGATGGAGATATCATTTTAGATGATACCAAAGTTGAGCATCCTCACGGGAAAAAGATCCCCTTTCTTTGTTGGCTCTTTGACAGTTCGGATAAACGCCATGTATGGTGCATTAATCTTGTGTCGACCCTATCTGTCTTAAAGAATGGCCTTGAATATCCCATGCTGTGGCGCTTTTGGGGCAAAGCCAGTCAGGAGAATGAAAAACAAACCAAACTTGATCTTGCTAAACAAATGCTCTTAGAGGTGCGTCAGGTGAACAATGCCAGACTGTGGATTGCCATGGATCGCTGGTTTCTTTGCAAGAAGTTCCTAAAATGGCTTATGGATGAGAGGTTTGACTGGGTTACCAAAGCAAAACGTAATACGGTGTTATTCAGCAAAATCTACGACCCCGTGCTAGGAAAGGAACATTACGTCAAACTTAATCCGAAGCAATTACTTCGTGAAGTTTATCCCCGGATTAGGGTTCTTGGCAAAGGCTCCGTCCTCAGTATTCCGGACATTTATATCAAAATTCCCTTTGAGACCTTGACCCGAAAGGGAAAACCCATCACTAGGCAACGTTTTTTACCCATAGCCGCCATTGCCGCCACTTATGAGAAGCAGGCTACCGAGGGCAGCGTGATTCTTCTGGAGGAGGAATATCCAGCGACCTTCAAGGATGCGTATCTCCTGATAAGTAACAGAGTCGATGCACCAGAAGAAGCTGCGACTGCCAATGCTAGGAGGTGGAGAATCGAAGTTTTTTACCGTATGGCTAAACAGAATCTTGGATTAACCTCATGTTATGCTCGCGCATGACAAACGCGGTGTTTCGGCAACCTATATTGCTCGCGAATTGGAACTAACTTATTCCACAGCCTGGCTGCTTCTGCAAATAATACGAAAAGCTATGGGAGATCGGGATGCTAACTATCGATTGGCCGGATTAGTTGAACTGGACGATGCCTTCTTTGGGACACCTACTGAAGGAGGTAAGCGTGGCCGCGGCACGGGACAAACACCTGTGCTCGTTGGTGTATCGCTTGATAAACAAGGATTACCGTTATACGTCAAAATGCAGGTAATTCGGAATAGAAAGATAACAACCCTAAAGTGGTAATAATCTGCTTGAAAAGTATTCAACATAGATAAGGACTGTACCAATATTTATTCGGCATTAAATAGATGCCTTCCCTTAAAGAATTATGCTTGTCATTTTGTCTGAGCGTGGAATAAATGATTAAACAAAAGAGGAGAAATAGTGCAGGTAATAATTGCCAGCAAAATAACTGCCCCATTTATTTCATTACTTACAAGCCCTAATCTTACTCCAATAGAACTAGCTGCTATGATTAAGCTTATTCGAGAAGATAGCAGGGCTCCCCCGGCAAGCGTCTCTCTCCATGAAAAATTAAGCTTAAATATTAATGATGGAACAATTTTCACCAGATACGCCGTAATTAACAATGCTGGTAATAAATATATTGATTTTGGATTACGTAATACTGTTTGGACTTCAAAATTTGCACCTACTCGAATAAAGAATATAGAAATAAAAAATCCATATCCAATAGCATCTAATTTATTATAGATTTGCGACGTCCCTCTTTCGTTCAAAGATGAAACTATTACACCCGCTAGAAATGCGCCTAAAATCATTTCCACACCTAAAATTTGGGCTAATGAAATAAAGGCCAAAATTAAAACAAATGCGATCCTAACCTTTATTTGAGAAGTTCCGTCTGCTAATTCGTCTATGATTTTCATCTTCATTATCTTATGTCCAATCTTATAAAAAATATAAAAGGCAAAAAATATGAACGAAATTAATAACATATGCAAGCTGTTATTTGATGAATACCATGAGACAAACAAAGTGATTAAGAACATTGTAGCAAAGTCTGCCACAAGAGCAGAAAATAAAATGGTCTGCCCATATTCAGTTCCTAACAACTTTTTTTCTTTTAAAGTTGGAACAACAACACCTAAGGAAGTTGTACTTAAAATAAGAGTCATAATGACTTTATTTGATACCACTCCAAACAGCCCCATAACATAAACAAGACAAAATCCCAGCATTAAGGTACCTAAGAATAACAACGATGATAGAACCAATGGTGTTCGATACCATTGGTTCTGACAATTGACTTTTTTAATAGAAAGAAATTTTAAGTCTATCTCTAACCCAGACAGAAACATCAAAAAAGCAAAACCAAAATCAGCCAAAAAATCTAACGATATATTACCATGAATCAAATTCAGTCCACTTTTTCCAATTATTATACCAGCTATTATTTCTCCTACTACTATCGGTACAGCCAAAATTTTTATTTTTTTTACTACTAAAGGGACAATTGTCGCAGTAAGAACTATTAATAATAAAGAAGAATAGGAAGTTACTTCATTTGTCATATAAAGTCCCATTCCTTTCGCTGTGCTCAAGGCACAAAAATTTAATGAAAGTTCCCCCTGTGGTATAATTTAATAGGATAAGCAGATACACTACAGAGCACGGGGAGGTGAGTGGTGTAGGGT
>NZ_JAPDHR010000006.1:0-1913 GCF_030063005.1 Dehalobacter sp. | reverse complement strand
GTGTGTTTTCCTTCTCAATCACTAGATCCGTTAGACCATAGGCTGTGTTATAATTTTTCCCCCACCATGCCAGCTCATTATCCAGGTAATAGCCAAAAAGCCATGGATCATCCTGATTGTCCTCTGTTATTTGTCTCGCCAAGTCTTCACAGTAATATTTGAATTTCGGACTGAATACATTTGGAAATGTATGTCCGTTATTGTCTGAAGGATAGATTGCATAATCTTCTCCGTAGTTACAAAATTTTGTGGAGAATCCAAAGTATCCAGTGTGCGCTAGGCCTTGATATCTTAAATTTTCATTTGAATTTATCCCCAGAAGGTTAAATCCCCATTCTTTTAAGCGATCTGCTGTCGTTTCCGCCCATTCTTCTTCCGATCCATAAAGTGCTTTTGTATTTTGTCCATACGGTGAATATCCTAGTTCCTGAGAATAAAATCCTTGATACGTTACTTGCCCTGTTCCAATCGCAAAGAAGGCATTTCCATCCGGAGCGATTGTCCACCATTTGCCGTTTATCTCTTCGGTATGGAAATAACCGGTCTTTTTCCCTGTGATATCCGGATTCGTTTCTACAGTAAACGCGGGGTATTTTTCATTTAGATTGTTGGTCTTCATGCTCTTTGTATCGGATGATATTTTATTTACATCAATTCGATTGCTGCTTGTTACTTTCACATTATCAAATATCGTATTGAAGGCTTCTGTTGTTAAAGCAGGTGTCCCTTTATAGACACTGTTTGTTACTGATAAATTATATTTTCTCTTCCATTTTAAGGTTCCATCAAGTTCGTAAACGCTTCCTGTTATACTATTGCTGGTTAAACTTATTTTCAGCAGATAGGTATGTTTATATTCCCAAGTAAAGTTATCATCATAGGATGAAGATATGGAAAGCTTTGTATCTCCTGCACCTTGGGCATTCCATTTTCCATTGTACATTTCCGCAAGTTCAACAAAATGCTTCTTCCCTTTTGTTTCCGGTGCTTCTGACAAGACCAGATGCCAATAGTTTTTGCTGTCGTCATAAACCGATATTCCCGCTACTTTGTATGTGTCTACTTTGGAATTTTCGATATTTACCTCGGACTCAAACGTCATTTCGTACACTTCAGGTGTATTCAATCTTGAAAAGCTCTTTTTGATTGCATCATTATATAAATACTGATTTTTGATACCCCATGACATTTCGTCATTGACCCAATTGGGGGATCCATCACTTCCAACTTCATAACTCGAAAATCCATCATTATAGGTATATATTTTTGCATTACTGTTATTTGAGGTACTACTCGCCAAAGATATTGGGGATAAGGAGGTAACTATCAAACAAGATAAAATAACACTTGTAATTATTTTTTGGAATAATTTCATAATCAATTCCACCCTTGAAAAAAAATTGAATGTTTAACCCAAAAAGAAAAATAAAAAAAACTTAGACTTGGTAGCTGGCTGCCATTTTACAGGCCCTTTAGCTTTGCGTCCCTGCTTTTCAACAGGTTTGCCTTTTCATTGTAAGTTTTATAAAAAAAACTTACTTTTGGTAGCTGGCTGCCATTTTACAGGCCCTTTAGCTTTGCGTCCCTATCTTTCAATAGGTTTGCCATTGTCATTAATAAGTCATAAATATTCTCTTTTCGATATAAATCTACCACTTTGTGGGATGCTTGTCAAATATATTCTAGATGGCTATATTCGCCATAGCAAAAAATTTAATCCGACAGGTTTGCATAAAGTCCAACGCTTTGAAGAAATTGTATTCTTGTGAGATAATAACTTAAAGACTCGTTAGTTTTACAGCATAGTTGAATAGAGAAAACTTGAATCCCTTGGGGCATAAGGCTTCAAGGGCATATTTTTTCTGTTTTTTCTCATTTATATGTATAGTAATATATAGTAATGTATGCTATAA
>NZ_JAPDHR010000005.1:0-1960 GCF_030063005.1 Dehalobacter sp. | reverse complement strand
CCTACACCACTCACCTCCCCGTGCTCTGTAGTGTATCTGCTTATCCTATTAAATTATACCACAGGGGGAACTTTCATTAAATTTTTGTGCCTTGAGCACAGCGAAAGGAATGGGACTTTATATGAATTCCAGAGATTTATTATTCTGATATTTTATTCAGTAGTATGTGCCTGTGGCGATTCCGACGTATGAACCTGAACTCCCCAATGTGCAAGTTGCTTTAGAATCGGCATTAAGTCACGGCAAATGTCGGTTAATGTATATTCTACTCGCACCGGCATCTCCATATGTTGTTCACGATGTATAAGGCCATTTTCCTCCAACTCTTTTAATGAACTCGCTAACATAGTATTTGTTATACCTCTAATCTTACGTTTCAGTTCATTGTACCTTGTCGTACCATCCTGATGAAGGGCACATAAAATTGGTATCTTCCATTTTCCACCTACCACCCTTAGAGCACTTCCCAATGGACAATAGTCCATACATGGGCAATTATCTTTACAAGGCCGATTACTTTGATCGATTACTTTGATCATATTTTCCGCACCTACTCATTATATTCTGCGTTCTTGAAAATGAAATAGCGCAGTAGTATTATTATACTAGATAGCAATAACAGAGTGAATAGCTATCATATAATTTTTATGGAGGCGAAAATATGGTTATCAATGAAGATGTAAAGAAAGTTATTGAAGGATCGGCATTTCTCTCGCTTGTTACGGTAGATGCAAACGGAACCCCTCATCCTATTATTGCAGGTAAAGGCCAAGTAGTAAGTGACACAGTGGTCTTCGGTATTTATAAGATGGAGATCACACAAAAGAATCTAGCATCAAATAAAAATGCATGGGTGGTAGGGGCAACCATGGATGGGGGGCCTAAAGGTTATCGACTCACAGGCACGGCGGAGGCAAAAGATAAGCAACTTATTTTCATCCCTACCGGAGTAGATGCGCTAATATAAAAAAATTATCAATATATGACAACATAAATATCCCTTCTTTTTGTTGGGCTCATAACAAAAAGAAGGGATATCTAAGGAGTTGTGTAGAACATGGTTGTGCATATATTATCCTGTGGTATTTTTCAGCCAGAAATTGAAAAAATTCTGCCGGAAGTCAAGCTGGATTTACTTAATCAAAATATAGTCATTAATTTTGTGCCGCCTGCATTGCATGTTGACAATAAAAAATTGAAGACAGGAATTGTTAACGGTCTGGAATCTCTCAAAAATCAAAAAACATTGCTGCTTTATGGAAGCATGTGTCATCAGGAATTATCTCAAATAGCCAGGGATTTCAGAGCCACTTATCCAGAAGCGCATAACTGTATCGAGTTGTTATTCGATCCAGAAAGAAAAAAAGAGATAGATAGCGCGTATAATGTTTTTTATATGACCAGCGGCTGGTTAAAATACTGGCATGAAATATTTCAGCAAGGACAGGGATGGGACCCGGTTGATGCCAGGATAAATTTCGGATCGTATGAGATTCTTGTGCTTGACAGCGGGGTATCCAATATTTCTGACGAAGAAATATTGGAGTTTTTTGATTATACTCAAGTGTCCATTGATATTGAACCGATTTCTTTAGATTATTTTAAGAATGTCATAATTGAAATGTGTCAAAATATCAGCAAAGATTGAATTTTCTCATTCTCGCCGGCAAAGGCGTGCTCTAATATAAGCTTTGTTTTTTGACACATCAAACAGAAATGTATAATAAGCCGATTAGCTGGAATCTGTAAATTCCGAAAGGTGCTGCAATAAGCGATGAAAACCGGCTTTCTCTGCACTATCAGTCGATATGGCTGAAATATTCAAACGGAGGTATTAGTTTGAAAGAGTTCAGACATGAGACTGCGTAAAAAGAAGGGTACACCAAAATAAGCCCACCAAATGCGGACTTTAAAAATGAATATTGAATTAAAGTATTAAGTCGTATTACGCATATCGGGT
>NZ_JAPDHR010000004.1:0-114453 GCF_030063005.1 Dehalobacter sp. | reverse complement strand
CGCGCATCTTGTTGATGTTAACCATACTAACTGAATTTCCAGTTTTCTATGGTCATTTAAATACCCCACGTTCCATTAGTTTTTTGGACTCGTGGGGTGGAACTAAATCAATTATACGAGGAGGAAAGCCCGTGTTCGAAAACGACATACTGGTTGCTGGTGCAGATCCTGGTTTTGGCGCCATAAAGCTCGATATTGGCGATACGAAGATATTATTTCCTGCACTCATCTGTAATGGTAATGAGAGAATTTTCTCAACCTTGGGCAGAACTGAGCTTGAAAAAGGATCGGATCTCGATAAACAAATCGCTTCTCTTGATGTCATTGTCAGAAATAATTCCAGCGGCGTAGAACGGCATTATTTTATGGGAAGCCTGGCCGAGAGTCTGAATCCCAAAGAAGCTCATTATTGTTGGGATGAAGATAAATCTATGGACGAAGAAGCGATGTCTTTGCTGATCGTGGGCTTAGCTTTGGCCCAGCCTTATCCTAAGACGAACATCTATCTCGGAACCGGGGTTCCTGTCAAATTCTACGCCTCTCTGAAAGACAAATATGAGGCAGAATTAAAGGGTTCTTTTTCTGTGACTTTTCTGTCCGGCACATTCAAAGGACAAACGCGCAGTATGAACATTCTCCGTTCGCGAGTGCTGCCTCAAAGTTACGGCGTATTCATCAAGGAAACACTGACTGAAGACGGCAAACCGACCAATCCGAAGCTTTTCGGCGGTTATGTCGTTGTTATAGATCCTGGTTTCAGAACGACGGATATTGCCACATTTTACGATGGCATTATGCTTGATCCGCCGAATTCATTCAGCATTGAGAAGGGGCTGCAATGGGCCTATGCCGGCGTAGCTGAAAAACTCAAAGAAATGACCATGAACCATACCAACCCGATCGAGACGGATGACAAGGAACTTGATAAAATTTTCAGAGTGAATAAAGGATTATATCCGTGGAATAACGGAGCAATTGACCTTAATCCTGTCATGAAGAAGATGCTGGCCCAACTGGCCGCTGATATTTCCAGGGAAATTATGAAGACGCTGAAGCCGATGGCCGGCAGGATTCATACAATCCTTGTCGCCGGTAAAGTCGGGGAAATGATCTTCGAATATCTGAATCTGGAAAATAAGGTTCTGATTGACGATCCTCAGTTTGGGAATGCAGCAGGTTTCCGGATTATGGCCGCAAACCTGGTCAATAATCTTACCAGGAAAGTAAATGTTGAATAATGAAAACAACAGGTCATCTTGTACTCTATATTTCTGAAAATGAAGATTTTGAGCTCTGGAGGGTTCTTTCCCAGATCCCTCCGGAGGAACGGTCCGCTTTTGTCAAAAATGCCCTGAAAACGGCGATTGTTCAAAACAATGAAGCCCGGAATTCTCAGGATCATTGGGCAAGGCAAAATAACGTTCTGCGGCTTGATAAGAGCGCCGGTCAAAGCCCGGTGATGAATGAGGTGGCCATGGAGGAGCTGGGCTACAACACGATTGCTGCTGCGGATGAAAAAGCCATGCGGCCGTTAATGAACGGTATTCCTCAGGGCAGGGGAAATCCCAGACCCGAGGTGGATTTCGACCTCGTACGCGTGGAAGAATTGCTGCAGACCGGTGAGGCAAGGCCCAAGACCTCACTGCCTGGTCTTGACTTCCTGCTTACCAATGTCATCGGTGAAGAAGATGATGAAAAAGTGATTGAATTTGTCCGAAAAAGCCAAACTGCCTCCGGAGAGGAATAAAGCAAAATGTTCTCCGCGGGGCAGTTAATTATTTTGTTAATACAATATTTGGGGTTACGTCATGTACCCTAACCGCTCTTCGGCTGTTGTGCCCTCCCTGGCACAAACAGCCGCGCTTCGCCATCCGGGCTACGCTTGGCCGCGGATAGACTACATGACGTTAAATTTCGCGTGTATTAAGCGATCCTATGCTGAATATGGGATTTGTATAATTTCCTCTGAAGATCAGATGATACTGATCTTATATTTTTTGAACCAGAAATCCAGCTGCAGCAGAAAGGCAAAAAGTCTGGGTGTGTCCATCAGCTGACCGAACCACGGTCGATTGGCATCGGACGACGGATTGGCCATTAAGTCCAGAAGTTGTTTTTTATTCACTAAATCATACAGCGGTGAGGCAGAGTCTTCCAGAACAGTACGAAGTCTGCCGGTGACCATCTCCAGGAATTGCGGATGGTGGGTTTTGGGGTAAGGGCTTTTGCGCCGCCAGAGAACATCTTCAGGAAGTATGCCTTCCAGGGCGGTTCGCAAAAGCCCTTTTTCGCGATTTTGCCAGTACTTCATTTCCCACGGAATATTCCAGACATATTCAACAATCCGGTGGTCACAGAAAGGCACGCGGACTTCCAGACCGGAAGCCATCGTCATTCTGTCTTTGCGGTCAAGCAGGGTGGGCATGAATCTGGTCAAAGTCAGGTAACTGATTCGTTTATCTTTGTCTACTTTGGCGTCCCCGGTCCCCGAAACGGGAACTTCTGAAACGGCTTCCCGGTAGCGCTCTCTTACATAATCTAAAGGTGCGATGATCTGGAGAATTTCCGGTGATAGGATCCGGAGGCGAGTTTGAAGGTCCGTTGACCACGGAAAGGTATCTGCATTTTTAAGATCATCCCGGTGAAACCACGGATATCCGCCAAAAACTTCATCTGCGCATTCCCCGGAAAGTCCGACCGTTACCGACTCTTTGATTCTCCGGCTGAACAGCAGCAGGGAAGAATCAACATCGGCCATACCCGGCAGGTCTCTGGCTGCGGCAGCGTCTGTCAGAGCTTCGACCAGTTCTGCAGTATCCAGAAACAGGTTATGGTGGTTGGTGTTGAAGTAATTGGCCATTTTACGCACCCATGGAGCATCCGGATCCGGCTGATAGTCATTTGCTTGAAAATATTTGTCGTTAGCGATGTAGTCAATAGAGAACGTGGGAAGGATTTTCCCTTCAGCCTGATACTTCTTAGCAGCGATAGCCGTTATGATACTGGAATCCAGACCTCCGGACAATAAAGTCCCTAGGGGAACATCGGAGACAAGCTGACGGGAAATGGCATCGATGACCAGTTCGCGAACATGATCAACCGTTGTTCGGATATCATCTGTATGAGGTTTGTTTTCAAGCTGCCAGTACGGCCACTGTCTTATTCCCTCATACTTAACCAGCATCGCGTATCCGGGTTTCAGTTCACAAATGTTTTTAATAACACCAAAACCCGGAGTCCTGGCCGGGGCAATCATAAAAAGTTCGGCGAGGCCTTCACGGTCAATGACCGCAGGGATATCAGGATGGGCAAGTAGCGCTTTAAGTTCTGAAGCAAAAATGAACGACGGGTATTTATGATAATAAAACAGCGGTTTAACGCCCATTCTGTCCCGGGCCAGAAAGAGAGATTTTTCCCGGCAGTCCCAGATCCCAAACGCGAAAATGCCATTGAGTTTCTGAACGCAATCCACGCCCCATTCCAGATAAGACAGAAGCAGGACTTCCGTATCAGAATGCCCTTGGAAAGAATACCCTTTCGCTGAGAGAGCCTGGCGGATTTCTTCGGTGTTATACAATTCTCCGTTATAAGTAATCGTATAGGCCCAGCCGCCGCGCCAGCGGGTCATGGGTTGTTTTCCTCCTTCAATATCTACAACCGCCAGCCTGCTGTGGCCCAAAGCAATTTCGGGATAAAGCCATTTTCCCCGAGTATCAGGACCGCGGGGAGTAAGGGTGTCGACCATTCTGTCAATGACAGGGCCGGATTCGGACATATCCTGCGTCCAATCCAGCCAGCCTGTAATTCCGCACAAAGCTGTTCACTCCTTAAATAATAAAATAATGATAACTGGTATCACCTAATACTATATATATGACCGTTATAACCGAATGTTTCAAAATAATTTCCGTGAATTCACTTGCCAAATAAAAAGCATTTGTATATAATGATTTACAATAACTGCATAGCTTTAAAGCGAAGATTGAGAATAGTAACCATGAACGGAAAATTACAGAGAGTCGCAGGTTGGTGTGATTGCGGCAGGGAAGTTTATGACGAATGGCCTCATGAGTACGACCCGAAATCATCGATAGTAGGCGTCGTCGGGAATCCTACCCGTTATCATCAGGACGTGTATGATCGTACATGTTTGAGCGGGTATAGTAATATACCAATTTGGGTGGTACCGCAGGAGATATAGCCTCTTGTCCCTTTCTAGGGATAAGGGGCTTTTTGACGTTTACGGATGAGCGGCGTTCTATAGCAAGCTCGAGGGAGGTTAATCGATATGAATACTTCAATAAAATCTTATTACACCAGCAGCGGACTTCTGATTCATTCCGTAACGGAAGAAATTGATAAGTCCTATCGTGAGAAAATCATCATGGAGCTGAATGACGTTCAGGGCGCTTACTTTTGCAGCAGCTTTGAATATCCGGGCAGGTATACCCGCTGGGACATCGGATTTATCAATCCTCCGATCGAGATCCGGACATTTGGCCGAAATATTGAAATAACGGCGTTGGATCAAAAAGGGCTGATCCTGCTGGAATTTATCTATGACGTTCTGAAGCGGGAAACATATTTGGAAACACTGATCCGCGGGCAGTACAAAATAACGGGCAGGGTTGCCCCAAGTCAGGAATTTTTTCCGGAAGAGCAAAGAAGCAGGCAAAAATCCGTTTTTTCTGTGGTCCGCAGCCTGCTGGAAGCGTTTTACTCTGATCTGGACGCTTTTCTCGGTCTATATGGAAGCTTCGGCTATGATCTGATCTTTCAGTTTGAAAGCATCCATCTGAAAAGGCCGCGGGATGAAGTGCAGGCCGATATGATCTTGTTTATCCCCGATGAAATCTTTGTCATTGACCATCAGAAGGATGACTGCTTCCGTATTCGGTATGATTTTGAATTCGGCGGTCTTTCCAGTCTGGGTCAGGCCAAAACGATGCTGTCAGCTGCCGGGAGAATAAAAAATGATGGCCGGACTATTCCGGCGCAGGAAATATCAAACGATACCGAAGGACGATATGCGGAAAAAGTCCGGATTGCTAAAGCGTACTTTAAACGCGGTGACTTTTTCGAGGTCGTTCCGTCTCATACCTTTTATCGGAGCTGTGAGATCAGGCCTTCGGAAATATTTGAAAACTTGACAAAGATTAATCCGAGTCCTTATGGGTTCCTGATTCATCTTGGCAATGAGCACCTGATTGGTTCCTCGCCGGAAATGTTTGTCAGGGTCGAAGGCAGAAGAATCGAGACTTGTCCGATATCCGGCACAATCCAAAGAGGATGTAATGCGTTGGAAGATGCCGAAAGGATTCGTCAGCTGCTGAACTCCCATAAGGATGAGTCCGAACTTACGATGTGCACGGATGTTGACCGCAATGACAAATCCAGGATCTGTGTGCCGGGTACAGTGAAGGTGCTGGGAAGGCGCCAGATTGAGATGTATTCGCACCTGATCCACACTGTGGACCATGTGGAGGGGATCCTGGCCGATGGGTATGACGCCTTGGATGCTTTTATGACGCATATGTGGGCGGTAACCGTGACCGGGGCTCCCAAAAAAGCCGCCGTTCAATGGATTGAAGACCATGAGGAGTCCAACCGGATGTGGTACGGCGGGGCAGTCGGAATCCTTAGTTTTGACGGCCGGATGAATACAGGACTCACACTCAGAACCATCCGCTTAAAAGACGGGATCGCTGGGGTCAGAGTCGGAGCAACGCTGCTGTATGATTCCATTCCCGAAGAGGAAGAAAAAGAAACGATTGTCAAGGCTGAAGCCCTTCTCAAAGTATTGGGTGATGCGAAAGCCGGTATGACTGAAAATAGAAACGATCTGCTCACAGCTTGTTCACCACGGCAAGAAAATGCCGCTGATCCTTTTCAAGTGCTGCTGGTTGATCATGAAGACTCCTTCGTGCATACACTGGCCAGTTATTTCCGTAAAGCCGGCTGTCAGGTGGTCACGATGCGGCACCATCTGGCCAGAGAAGCCTTAAAGAAAGAACGGTATGATTTGGTCGTGCTGTCTCCGGGCCCGGGCAAACCGTCTGATTTTAAACTCCGGGAAACAATCGGGCTCTGTCTGGACAAAGGAATTCCTCTCTTTGGGGTCTGTCTGGGGCTGCAGGGGATTGTCGAATATTTTAACGGAAAGCTCGGCGTATTGGATATACCGGTGCATGGCAAACAATCGGCGTTAAAAATATCCCCGGAATCAGTAATCTTTAAAAAATTGGCCAATCTAAGAGTAGGCAGATACCATTCACTGTTTGCTGAAAAAGTACCGCCGGAACTTGAGATTACGGCCTGGACTGAAGATGGTGTGGTTATGGCAGTAGAAAGCAAAGATAAAAACATTCTAGCAGTCCAGTTCCACCCTGAATCCATCATGTCGATGGATGAGGATCAAGGATTCCGGATCATCACCAATATTTTGTCTATACGAGGAGGTGCCTACGGTGCGTAATCTGACCATTCTGGATTGTACGCTCAGAGACGGAGGACTGACCAACAACTTCCGGTTCCCAGAAAAATATATCAAAGACCATATTCAAAAGATCTCCGAAGCGAAGGTCGATTATCTTGAACTTGGGTATAAAGCAGATCCCGCGTATTATGAACGGACAGCCTACGGCAAACTTAAATTCTGTGATGACAGCGAGATACGTGACATCATCAAAGGAATTCCGGGGCTTCCCAAACTGGCTTTTATGGTGGATGTCGGCAGATTTGACCGGCGATTGGTTGAAAATGCCTCAGTTTCACCGTTCACCATGGGCCGGGTTGCCTGCTATTTAAACCAGATTGAAGAGGCCGTCGAAGATGTCCGCTTTCTGCAAAATAAAGGTTATGAAACAACGCTGAATATCATGGCAATTTCCAGAGAAAGAATCCCGGAAATTGTTTGCGGCTTAAGAAAAATTAAAGCGCAAATCCCTGCAGCAGCAGTCTATGTGGTAGACAGTTACGGGGCGCTTTATCCGGATGATGTCAAAAAGCTGGTATCGCTGTACAAGGAAGAATTAAACGGTATGAATGTGGGAATTCACGTGCATAACAATATGCAGCTGGCCTTCTCCAACACCATTACGGCGGTTGAAAGCGGTGCTGACTTCCTTGATGCGAGTGTCAACGGGATGGGAAGGGGTGCCGGCAACTGTCCGCTGGAATGTCTTTTACCCTATGTCGGTAAGGACAATTATGATTTAAAGCCTGTACTGGCGCTGATTAATGATTACTACACCCATGATGCTAACGAACGTTCCTGGGGCTACTGTCCGAAGCAGCTCTTGACGGGGATTTTTAATCAGCATCCTGTCTATAGTATCCAGGGGGCTGGCGAAGATCTGATCCGAATCTATGATCATTTTCAAAGTGAGGTGCAGGTATGAAGAACAAAACGATTAATTATCTAGGACAAAATGGTTATTTTGGTGCCTATGGCGGGAGATTTGTCCCGGAAATCCTGATACCGGCTGTCGACGAACTGAATCAGGCTTTTCAGGAAATATTACGGGACGAGGACTTTTATAAGCAATACTATAATCTCCTGATGGATTTCTCAGGCAGGCCGACGCCGCTAACGTATGCTGAAGGGCTTAGTGCGTATTTTGGCAAAGCCAAAATCTATATAAAACGGGAAGATTTAAATCATTCCGGCGCCCATAAAATCAATAATGTGCTCGGGCAAGGCCTGCTCATGAAAAAATTGGGCAAGACCAGAGTCATTGCCGAGACCGGCGCAGGCCAGCACGGTGTGGCAACGGCGATCATGGCAGCAAAAATGGGATTTCAGGCGACGATCTATATGGGAGCTGAAGACGCTGAACGGCAATATGCCAATGTCTTCTGGATGAAACAGCTCGGAGCTGAAGTTATTCCCGTGACAACCGGGACGGCAACGCTTAAGGATGCCATTAACGAAGCACTTCGCGACTGGGCAGGAAATTTTGACAACACGCATTATGCACTTGGCACGGCGTGCGGACCAAGGCCATTCCCGGAGATGGTCACTTTCTTTCAGTCCGTAATCAGTAAAGAGATGAAAAAACAAATTAATGAGATTTGCGGCAAGAATCCGGACCGGATCTATGCCTGTCTGGGCGGTGGTTCCAATGCGATGGGCGCTTTTGTGGAATTTCTGCAGGAGCCCGGTGTAGAACTTGTTGCCGTCGAGGCAGGCGGCAAGGGCGAAGCTTCCGGAAAGCATGCTTCGCGAATCGCTTATGCCAAAGCCAAAACCGGCGTCTCTCAGGGCTACAAGACACTGTTTCTCCAGGATGGTGACGGACAGATGCTGGATACCTGGAGCATTTCGGCTGGACTTGATTATGTCGGCGTATCACCAATCCTGGCTCATCTGGCGGAAACCAAGAGGGTCCGGGTTTTAGCCGCCACAGATGCCGAAGTCATTGAGGCCTTTAAACTGATCATCAGCAAGGAAGGGCTGATACCGGCACTTGAATCCACACATGCTTTCGCCGGACTTTTCAGGGAAATTGCTGACACCAAACCGGAAGATGTCATTGTTGTCAATATGTCCGGGCGGGGAGACAAAGATATCTTCAATATTGGGGAAGCATTGCAGGATCAGGGCTGGAAAACATTTGTCACGGAAAGAGGTAAGGCATATGCGGATTGAAAAACAAATCGAAGCTATGAGAAAAGAGAAGAAAATACTGCTGATGACCCACCAAATTATTGGCTATCCTGATTTTGCCACCAATGAAAAAGTGATTGAATGCTTTTATAACAACGGGGTCGACCTGATTGAACTGCAAATACCTTTTTCTGATCCGATTGCCGACGGCCCGGTATTCACCAAGTCTAACCAGGCCGTATTGGAAAAAGGGATTAAAGTCAGCGACTGCCTGGAGTTTATTGAGAGAATGGCCAGCAAATACCCGATCCCGTTTTTGGTCATGACCTACTACAATATTCTGTACCAATACGGCGTCGAAGCATTTATTGACCGGTGCAAAGAGATTGGCGTCCAGGGAACCATCGTGCCGGATGCTCCGCTTGATGAGGCCAGAGCCTACTACGATTATTCCTACCAACAGGGATTGGCTGCAGTAAGTATAGCGACACCTTATTCCAATTCGAAACGATTGCAGGAAATTGCCGATATCGGAAGCGGATTCATCTATTACGTTCCCCGCAAAGGAGTAACCGGCAGTAAAACAAATTTTGGCTCTGATATTCTGGACGGAATCCAAAAAGCAAAGAAAGAGACCGGCAAAACAATCGCCGTAGGTTTTGGGATTCAAGGCCCGGAAGATGTCGCCCGTTTAATTGGAACAGCCGATATAGCAATCATTGGCAGTAAGATCCAGCAGGTGCTGGAGACTGAAGGGCTGTCCGGTCTGGATCAGTTCTTGCGCGGTATGGCGCGTGTGAATAAGGAGGAATGAATGATGGGAATGGAGATAGCTTTAAAAAAACTTTCCAATAGAGAGGATCTCAGTGCTCAGCTGGCCTATGATTCCATGACGGAGATTATGAGCGGTGAAGCCAGTGAAATCTCCATAGCAGCTTTTTTAACGGCGCTTCGCCTGAAAGGAGAGACCGTTGAAGAGATTTATGGTGCAAGTAAGGTGATGCGGGAAAAAGCCCTCAAAGTTGCGTGCGCATCAGAAAATTTGGTGGACACCTGTGGAACAGGCGGGGATGGTGCTCATACGTTCAATATTTCCACAACGGCAATGTTCGTTGCCGTCAGCTGTGGTGTAAAAATTGCCAAGCATGGTAACCGGAGTATTACCAGCAAGAGCGGGGCTGCGGATGTCCTCGAAGCGTTAGGGATCGAGATTGCGCTGACACCGGAAACAATCGGGAAGTGTATCGACCAGGTCGGGCTTGGTTTTATGTTCGCTCCGCATTTCCATGCTTCAATGAAATATGCAATGCCGGTGCGCAAAGCGCTTGGCTTCAAAACCATCTTTAATGTCCTCGGCCCATTAGCCAATCCGGCAACGGCCCCAAGGCAGCTGATCGGCGTTTACGATAGGAATCTTGTGCCCGTGGCCGCGGAAGTATTGAACAGACATCAGGCTGTACACGCGCTCATTGTCCACGGTAGTGACGGTCTCGACGAAATCACCCTGACAGGGCCGACTTACGCAGCGGAACTCAAGGATGGAGAGGTAACCGAATTTGTCATTCATCCGGAAGATTATGGTTTTTCCCTTTGTACGCCGCAGGACCTTGTAGGCGGAACGCCGCAGGAAAACGCGCGGATCACCCTGGATATTCTTGCAGGAGATCAGGGCCCCAAAGCAGACACCGTTATCCTAAATGCCGGAGCTGCAATTTACGTCGGAGGCAAAGCTGCAAGTTTGCAGGAGGGGATCGAGATGGCCAGGGCCACAGTCCGGGAAAAGAAAGCGCTGCCGGTCCTTAACGAGTTTATCGCTGTGACTAGACAGCATTAGCATTCGGTAGAAAACGGCTTTATCAAGTCTGAGTTTAAGTACAGATCTCAGTTTCGTGCCATAAAGGGGCTTGCACCTATGGAGAGTTTGAAGAAGGGGGATAAAAATGATCCTCGATAAAATTGTAGAGGCCAAAATAAAGCGGATTGACGAGCAGAAGAAAAAAATTCCCGGTGAAGAGCTCATCGAAAAGCTGACAAAAAAGCTGAAAACCAATGATGATCGTGATAATCTTAAGCAAGATGTTAACGTGGAGCGGCCTGCAGGCGTGTTTGCCTCAGCCCTGACTGCGGGACGCCGGAACAAAGACAAAGCAGGGATTTCCATAATTGCGGAAGTCAAGAAGGCTTCTCCATCCAAAGGAATTCTAGCTCCGGACTTCGATTATCTGCAAATAGCCAGCATGTATGAGCAGCTGGGGGCTGCGGCAATCTCCGTCTTAACAGAGCAGGATTACTTTCTCGGGAGTCCGGATTATCTGAGGGAGATTAGAGAATCCGTCAAGATTCCGCTGCTGCGAAAGGATTTTATGATTGACCCCTACCAGATTTACGAAGCAAAGATTTTGGGGGCGGATGCTATTCTGCTCATCGTAAAAATATTGGATGATAAGCAGTTGAAAGAATTCCTGGGGATAGCTGAACAGATCGGTCTGGATTGTCTTGTGGAAGTGCATGACGAAGCAGAAGCTGAAAGGGCCATGGCAGCAGGAGCCGGCATCATCGGAATCAATAACCGGAACCTTGAAACGTTTGAGGTGGATTTGAACCACAGCCGCAGAATCGGCGCGATGATCCCGGATCATCTGATCAAGGTCTCAGAAAGCGGGATTCATACGGGCGAGGATATCCTGACGGTGCAAGCGTGGGGATTTGATGCTGTTTTGGTCGGAGAGGCTTTCATGAAGGTAGACAGTCTTGAACGAAAATTTGCTGAGCTCCTTCAGGTACCATCCAGACCCTAAATCAAATATATCCTAGCGGCAGATTTCGTTTAATACAACGTTGTCTGGCAGTTCCATCCTTCCATGGCATCGTTGTATCAGGCCAGGAGATATTGATATTTTAGGATTGACAAGGTATAGGGACATACTGACAATCGAATACAGATAACGCGTGATTTAGGAGTTGATATGGCAAGGATGGAAGAGAACGTAAAAGGCATCTATGCTGGGCAGACGCCAAAAGTTAAGATTTGTGGGATTCGTACCCTGGAGGATGTCAGGATCATCAATGAGCTGAAACCGGATTTTGCCGGCTTTGTCCTAGCTCCGAGCAAAAGACAGGTTTCGCTCAGCGAACTGAAAATATTGATTGCTTCCTTGGACAAAAAGATCATCCCAGTTGGGGTCTTCGTCAACCAGGATCCGGACGTCTTGCTGTGCGCCGTGGAAACCGGCCTGCGAGTGCTTCAGCTTCATGGTGATGAGCCTTTGGAATATATACGTCAATTACAAGCACGGATCAGGGAAAAATACCAGGAGCATCGTCAAGTAACGATCTGGAAAGCTGTCAGGGTAGGACGTGCGGAACGGACAGTGCTGAACCTGGAAGCGTATCAGGGCCTAGTTGACGGTTTTGTTTACGATAAATTTGACCCTGAGGCTTATGGCGGGACCGGGGAGCGTTTTGACTGGAACCTTCTGCAAAGGGATCAGAACGGCCAATCAGATAAAAACAAAGGCCGGGATATTCCGATGATCCTGGCCGGAGGCTTAAATGAAGAGAATGCTGCGTCGGCGGTTTCCTTATTCCATCCGTATTGCCTGGACGTTAGCAGCAGTGTCGAGACGGAGGGACGGAAAGATCCAGATAAAATCAAAAGGTTTATTGAACGTGTCCGTGCTTAACATGCCGTTAGATAAAAAGCTCTAATAAAATAGGGTTAGATAGGTGAAGAGGACGCCGCGAAACTAAGTTTTCAAGGCGTCCTCTTTGCTTAAAGTCTTTGGACCATCTCTTCCGGAGAAGGGATATTCAAATATTTTCGCTGGATAGGGCCTAGATGAAAGATCTGGACTTCTACAAACCGAAGGACCGAGTTGGCAATCCAGTAAGCGCTCAGGGCAACAGGTGCTTTCCACAGAAAAACGACGCCAATAGCAACCGGGAATATGAACATCAGTAAATTTTTGTTTTCTGCTGTAAATACACTCAGCGTCTGAAGCAGACCGGCAATAACCGGCAATAACCGGCAAAATATGAAGATGATCTGCCATATGGAGATCAGATACCCACGGAATAAGAATACTGCCAACTGGTATACTCAGATGCGTAATAGCAACGTACAAGGAGAAAAAAACCGGGGCCTGGATAATAAGTGTTGCAAACGTAAACAGTGGATTGATTTTATATTTAGATGCAATTTTCATTGATTCAGAATTAACTTTTTTAATTTGATTGTGAAATTTTCCAGATAAAATTGTTCTGGCTTTGGTCAGATTTGCGGTTAATAATTGTACTTTTTGCTGCTTTATTGACAAGGGAAATAACAAGAGTTTTATCCCTAATGTAATCAGAGCAACCGCAATGAACCAATCGCCCGTAGTACTGACAAGGAATGCTAATAACTGGGAAAGGACGGTGCTAATCATATTCATTGAAACATCCTCCAAAGTTTTAATTCTTATAAAACAAGGAGGTTTGAATAAGGTGAGTCATCATCCTGGTCAGTTTTGATCTTTCTTCTAAATATCAAATGCTTTTTCACCTTAATATTTTGGGGAGATGAGGAGCTGATTGGACAACTCGAAAGATAAGTATCAGCAAATCTGATACAGATGGAAGAAGAATGCACAAGTTTGATACTGGCCCAGGAAACGGCTAAGATCAAAGTCAGGTTAATGATTAGAATAACCAGTATGCCGGCGTCAAATTGCATTTTCTCACCCCCAAAAACTAAATTTATTATATAATTGATATATGGTAATAGCAAGAGACGGACGCATCGTTGATGCTGCCAGCAGAATATAGGAATAGGCAGGGTATGAAAAATGAAGAAGCGCTTGAGAATACGTATTCAATATCTGATTGGCTGCCTCCTGGCGATATCGGTTGTTATGATTATTTCTATGCTGATCATTAATCACTATGTGGAGCGGGTTGGTACGAAATACATCGGCGATATGGATCATGTACCGGAGGCTGACGCGATCCTGGTGTTAGGTGCCTATGTATTCCCGGATGGAACCGCTTCATCCATGCTTGCCGACCGCTTGACCGTCGGTTATGAGCTTTACCGGCAAGGCAAGGCTCCCAAAATTCTTGTGAGCGGTGATCATGGACGGACAGATTATGATGAAGTCAATGCTATGAAGAGTTTCCTTAAGGAGAAAGGGGTCCCGGGTGAGAATATTTTTATGGATCACGCGGGCTTTAGCACATATGAAAGCTTATATCGAGCGAGAGATATATTCCTTGTCAAAAGAGTCATCATCGTGACTCAGGAATATCATTTAAAACGGGCAGTCTTTGTCGCCAGGTCTTTAGGGCTTGAAGCTTATGGCGTTGCCTCAGACCGGCATGATTACGGACAGGCAATGGCCTACTATCAGCTCAGGGAACTTTTAGCCCGAAATAAAGACTTCCTATGGGCTAAAATTATTAAGCCCAAGCCGACCTATTTAGGGGATGTAATACCGGTATTTGGAGATGGCGGAGCTACTGACGATTAAATAACTGGAGAGTGAAGTGAACAGAATTGTTCAATGAAAAAAGTCATCCTTGCGTGGATGACTTTTTTGTCAGGTATTTCTCAAGCAGAGCGTCTTTACTGATCCAGACGACTTTGGGCTTCGTTCCAAGTTTTTCTGTATCTTTTTTCGCGGACGGGTTATAGACCCGGTAAACGATTTTTTGCATGAAACCAATGAATCCGGCATTACCATTCGTATATTCAGTAACGTTAAACCCAAGGCCTTTGACACCACGGTTGATGAGTGTAACACCCAGGAAAACCTTGATATCTTTATAACCCGGATTCAAAGAGATGTAGCTTGCCAGAGCAGGCAGGGAGAGCCGGGCTTGTTTTAAAGCATTATAGCCAATTTTTTGGATATTGGCACCAAAGCTCTGGAAGCGGGTATTGTCTAAGTGTATTTCCCCGATCATATCACCTGCTGAGGCGATTAATTCACCGTTTTCATTAAACAGTTCAGGGCCATGGTAGCGGGTAAGACCCAGGCGAAAAATATTGCGTTCATCAATTCTGGTAATTTGTTTACGCCGCCCGTAAAAATGCTCCCATTTCTCCCAAACGCGGAAACCAATCCTTTTCGGCAGTGACCAGCCGGGAAGCTGAAGCGGAACGAGCGGAAGCTTGAGTTCTTTTTGTATTTTTATGATCAGTGGTTTCAGGGCAGCTAAGGTATTTCCAGGAGCACCCTCATCGCCGCCGCTGTCATGAAGCAGGACAATCGTTCCTTCTTTGGTTCGGCCGGTTATTCTTTGCATAATGTGATTCGGAGTTCTTTCAATGCGCCAGTCTCTGCCGTCGGCACTCCAACTAATCAGCTTTTTGCCTTTGAAATGGCACCACAATAAAAAGGAAAGGTTAACCCCTCCCCAGGGAGCTCTGACATAGACGGGCTCCTGACCGGTCAGACGGCGCATCTCCTCCATCGCTTTATTCCACAAGTCCCAGGTCTTTAGCGGGGGCATCAGCCAAGCGTGCCGGTGACGGTAGCCGTGACTGCCGACGGTATGACCGTGGTCTAGGATGCTCTTGACAAGTTCAGGCTGTTTTTCAGCCTTTTCAGCAACCAGAAAAAAACAGGCCCGAACGTTTTGCTCAGCTAAAACTGTCAGGAATCTTGGAGTGTATCTGGGGTCGGGTCCGTCATCAAATGTTAAGGTGACACCTGGAGAATAATGACGTTTCCAGGAACCAATACCGAAAAAATGCACAAACAATTCGGGAATAAGGGTATAGACCGCAAAGACTGAAATTGCGACGATGAAGGTATACAGCAAGGTTGTGGACACTGCAGATTCACTTCCTTAAGTTGACTTTAAGTTTTATCCGAATCCTTGAGGTCCGCGAAATCAGCTCGGGACTTGGGAAATATTGACCGTTTCTTTGTAGATCTGGGGCTTTACGGATTGACCTAGGGCTAGTTCCAAAATCTTTTCCCAGGCATGGCACTCTATTTTCGATAAGTAGCTGTCAACGCGGTTTTGCCAAAGTATTTGTTCGTTTTGATCTTTAAAAAAGGCGTCTAACTGTTTGGCGACCGGATAATTCAAATCTAAATCATAGATTAACTTTTTCTCGCTGAGATAATTCTTATTGATTTGTTCCTGTCCCGGAAGTGCGGAATGGACAAAAATCGGCAATTTTTTATGAAGGGTCTCACTGATGGTTACGCCACCGGGTTTGGTAATAATGGCATCGGCCTCGTCATACAGTGAGTTGAGGGTTTCCCTGGATGAAATATAGGACAGGGGCTTTAAGTTAGGAAGTTTCAGGGAGCGAATATCTTTATACAATTTCTTGTTTTTGCCGCATAGCAGGGAAAAAGTGTAGGATTTTTCTTTTTTACCCGGCAGGCTGTAAAGCAAATGCTCGATATCACCGAGACCGCCGCTTCCGCCGGAAATCAGAATATGGTAAGGAAGCGTTGACTCGGAGGCTGTCCGAGGCAGGAAGCACTCATCAACAGGAATACCCGTCACAAATATTTTAGACGGATCAATATTATTCTGGGAGGTTAATTGCGCCTTAATATTTTGATCAGGGACAAAATGGTAGTCTATGTATTCTGTTCCCCAAAGCTTATTAACAAAGAAATCAGTGTAAACATTGATTACGGGCGCAGTTGCGATACCGGAATTTTTAAGCCTGTCGATTAAGAAGGAAGGGAAAGCCTGGGTACATACGATCAAATCAGGCTGTTCCTCTTGCAGCAGGCTATTCATTTTGTCAAGAAATTTATATTCATACCAGTTAAAGTGCTTGGTTGATTTGGTAGGGTACACAAAGTTTCGGTAAATCCAGACGAAGGTTTGGGGAGAATGGTCGATCCAGGTCAGGTAAGTTAACCGAAATGCTTTCTCCAGCCGTTTGTCCGCATAACTGAAGAAATCTATCTTTGAGCATTCAAGATTACTGATTCGGTTTCCTAAGGAACGAATCATTGCATCGGCTACGGTATGATGACCCGTAGGGATTTGAAGGAACGGAAGAAAAAGTATCCGCATCATAACTTCCCCTTTCCAGCAACCTATTATTGTCTAAAGATCATTGAAGGTAGCTATACATTTATAATTTTACTTTTTTACAGTGGCTTTTGTAAACCTAGTTTTTCCATTTATTTTATATATATTCTTAAACAGAGCGAAGCTAGTACCTAGTCAATCCTAAAATTATATAGATATAGGGTTGACATGGTACCGGCCTGTGTAAAATAAAACATATCAACGAAAAGACAATAATATATTAAAATGAAAAAATTGCATTCTGCATTTCGTTTAGATTTCTGTGAACCTGCAAATAATGATTTTGTTTAACGATAGCTGGGAGTGTGCAAATTGTCAAAGAAAAAAAACAAACTAATCAGTTATTCCAATATGATTGCCACTGTTGGGACAGCCATACTTGCTGTGACGGCATTGATCACCGTCTATATCACCGTATCTGCCTGGAATGAGGAGAGAGAAGCCAACCGTCCGTACTTTACGTTCAAGGATTCTCCCGAAGTGGTATTGAGAGAATCACCTGAATTTGAGATGGTTTTTACCAATGTCGGCGAGCATCCGGCTGTTAGTCTTTGGAGCAAGTCTATAGTTTTTCAGGCCGGCTTAAAGGAAAAACCGGTCACAATTGACGAATATGCGCTCGTCAATGATATTCCCAAAAATGCTTCGGCCACCTTACTGATTAGTCTCGAAGGCATCAACAAACAAAAGACATTAAAAGATGTGCTTCCGTATTTTTTCGTAATTGTTTTGAGATATGAAGACCCGATCATCAATGAAAGCTTTGAACAAACGCTGTATATCAAATGGAATGGTATGAAAGGCGGGGAAATCCTCACAACCAACCATGCGGAAGAAGCCGAGAAGGAACAGATTATTCAGTATTTCAAGCAAAACAAAATTAATTTGTAAAAAGTACAAATGCAAATTATTTGGATGCGAAGTCATCTTAAAATCTGATAGTTGTTTTTAGAATAAAAGTGTATGATAACGGTATAGCCATTAAATGGTTCAAACCAAGAAACTACGCGATGATGTATAAGGGGAAAACAAAATGGAAGATCTCATTTCCAGAGCAAGGGGAGCAATGCTCGGGGTGGCAGCTGGGGATGCGCTTGGGGCAACCCTTGAATTTATGAACCGCGAAGAAATTGTTCATACCTATGGCCGACACCGGGATATGACCGGCGGGGGATTCTGGAAATTGGCACCCGGAGAAATTACCGATGATACAGAAATGACCCTTGCGGCGGCCAACGGGATTCTTGAAGACCCTGCAGACCCGGTAAAGCACGTCGCCCGTCATTTTCGGGAATGGTCCCGGCAAGAGCCCAAATGCATCGGAAATATCTGCCGGATGGTTCTGCAGGAAGGAATCCGGACAGAAGCGGATAACGAACAGGAATGGCTGCAAATCGCTGAGAATGCCCATCGACTCAGCGGCGGGAGAAGCGGCGGCAATGGTTCGCTGATGAGAACGGTCCCGGTGGTCATTGCCTATCACAATAACCTGGCGAAAATGACGGATCTGGCGGCAAGATTATCGGCTCTGACCCATTATGATCCACTGGCTGGAGCATGTGTGGTTTTTTACTGTAAAATTGTCAGGGAATTGCTTTTAGGCGGAGAACTCCGCATCGTGCTGGAAAAGGCCCAGGCGGATGCTCCGTTTGCCCTGCAAATGAACTTAAGTGCTGATCAAATGAAAACAAGCGGTTACGTTGTCCATACATTGGAAACTGCTTTAAACTGTGTCTTTCAGACCAATTCTCTGGAAGAAGCGCTGGTGATGGCCGTAAACCTCGGAGGAGACGCGGATACGATCGGCGCAGTAACCGGCGGGATGGCCGGAGCCTGCTATGGCATAGAGAACATACCTTCCAGGTGGCTGGAGAAGCTCTCGCGAAGAGATGAACTCTTAGCGCTGACGGACAGGCTGCTTGCTATTGACAGGGGGCCGAAAATAGGTATTTGAAATTTTTTAGAAATCTACTATACTAAGATAATATAAGTGTTTTCGTAGGGGGTTACTGCTATTAATACATCAAATACATCAAATTCTTCTTATTCATCATCCAATTTTATTCAAAATATTATCCGGGAAGATTTAAAGCTGAATAAAAACAACGGCAGGGTACATACACGTTTTCCTCCTGAACCTAACGGCTATCTTCATATCGGACACGCCAAATCCATCTGTTTGAATTTTGGCACCGCGCTGGAATTTAACGGATGCTGCAATCTTAGGTTTGACGACACCAACCCGAGCAAAGAGGAAACTGAGTTTGTCGAGTCGATTCAGGAAGATGTCCAATGGCTGGGGTTTTCCTGGCAGGACAGGATGTACTATGCTTCCGATTACTTTGAAAAGCTATACGCGTTTGCCGTAGAGCTGATTGAAAAAGGCAAGGCTTTTGTCTGTGATTTGTCGGCAGAGGAAATACGGGAATACCGTGGGACGCTGACCCAGCCTGGAACGAACAGCCCTTACCGGGGCCGTTCCGCCGAAGAAAGTCTTGACTTGTTCCAAAGAATGAGAGCCGGAGAATTCCCGAACGGCACGAAAGTGCTCAGAGCAAAAATTGATATGAGTTCTCCGAATTTAAATATGCGCGATCCAGTGATTTACCGCATCATGCATGCGTCGCATCATCGGACCGGAGACACCTGGTGTATTTACCCGATGTATGACTTTGCTCATCCTTTATCGGATGCGCTTGAACATATTACCCATTCGATCTGCACGATGGAGTTTGAAGACCACCGGCCGCTCTATGACTGGCTGACAGAACAGCTGATTGAAGAGGACAGGCCCCGGCAATATGAGTTTGCACGTCTGGATCTGACGAATACAGTCATGAGCAAAAGAAAGCTTCGTCAGCTGGTTGAAGGCGGCTATGTTCAGGGATGGGATGATCCCCGGATGCCGACGATCTCCGGTTTAAGGCGCAGAGGCTATACGCCGGAAGCGATCAGAGATTTCTGCGATCGTATCGGGGTAGCTAAAGCCAACAGCATTGTCGATGTTGCTTTACTGGAACATTGCCTGCGTGAAGATCTGAATTCCAAAGCCAAGAGGGTCATGGCTGTTTTGGATCCAATCAAGGTTGTCCTGATCAATTATCCGGAAGACCAGGATGAATTCCTGGAAGCAGAGAACAGTCCGGAGCATCCGGAGGCAGGAATCAGATTGATCCCGTTTTCGCGAACCATTTATATTGAACGCGAGGACTTTATGGAGGAGCCGCCCAAAAAATTCTTCCGTCTTTCCCCCGGTAATGAAGTCCGGCTAAAACATGCCTATATTATTCAATGTGAAAGAGTCCTGAAAGATGAAGATGGCCAGATTATAGAAATCCATTGTACGTATGATCCGGACACCAAAAGCGGCGGATCGGCAAGCTCGAGAAAAGTAAAAGGGACGCTTCACTGGGTTTCGGCGGCTCATGCCGAAGATGCCGAGATACGTTTGTATGATTATCTGATCAGGGATGATCAGTATACGGAGGATGATTCTGCAGAGAGCGACGACTTCCTTGCCAGAATTAATCCGGACTCCCTGCAGATTCTAAAAAGATGCAAAATTGAACCGGGTTTGAAAGAAGCTGATCCCGGCAGCAAATATCAATTTTTGAGACAGGGTTATTTCTGTGCGGACTTGAAAGACCATTCCAGTGATCATCCGGTCTTTAACCAGATCGTCGGACTGCGGGACAGCTGGGCAAAGATGAATAAATAATCTTGGAAATAATCTTGGAAACATGGTGAGAATTTTTTGTTTTTATGAAAGTAAAGAAGCATTCCGATTAAGGAATGCTTCTTATACGTTGCTTCTAAAAGTGAACAAAGAGAAGTTAGATTCTCTGTCCGTTTTTCAACTGCTGCTCAGCAAATTGTATCATGCGTTTGGTCATATTACCGCCGACAGTTCCGTTTTCACGGGAAGTGCGGTCTGCACCCAGCGTAACGTTCATTTCATTAGCGATCTCGTATTTCAGTTGATCCAATCCTTTTCCTACGCCCTGGACGGCAGGCGTGTTTGAATTTCTTTCACCAGCCATGTCATTTTCCTCCTTAAAATATAAGTTTTTTTTTGTTTGGGAGTCGTTCTTATTATTTGTGAATTTGATTTTCTTAACCCCGGTAATTGTTTGCTTATATTTTAGGAAGTAACATATCTGGAAAAGCTCATTATATAATTTTTTTATATTTATGTCTTTTAGACGGCTTTTTCTCCCGATTCTCCTGTTCTGATCCGTACGGCATTCAGCACATCATAGACGAAGATTTTTCCGTCACCGATTTCTCCCGTTCTGGCAGTCTCGGTAATGATTTCGATAACTTTATCCACGGATTCGTCCGGGACAATAATTTCGATTTTGTATTTGGGCAATAGATTGATGGTATAGGCATTTCCACGGTATACTTCTGTTTTTCCCTGCTGCAGTCCACAGCCGATTACGTTGGTGACCGTCATTCCTTTGATACCAAATTTTCCGAGGGCTTCTTTCACATTTTCCAATTTGGCTGGACGAATAATACACTCAATTTTTTTCATTTTATCCACCTCTTTGATCAATTATTTTCGATAAACAGTATTTGCAAAAAAAATAGTCCCCGGGATTAAATCCCGAGGACATCGTTGTCCGTGTTTACTATTTATCTGAATCTATCGTAGCAGAATGCCGGCATAATGCAAGAAATTTAACCAAAGAATTTTGTATTCATTGCCGATCGGCCAATTAAAGTCCGGCGTTTCAAGGATTATGCACATTTTTGGAGAATTAATGGGTGATACTTATCCGATACAGGAGTTGACGATATGCCGGAAAATGAACGAATCACAGCTATTAGCGGACTTGTTGCCGAAAGGAACGAAGAAATCATCGATCTGAGGAGGACCTTTCATCGCTATCCTGAATTATCTTTTCAGGAGTATCATACAGCAGATATGATCTTCGACAGATTGCATGAAGTTCCGGGCATTGAGGTGTCGAGACCGACAGAGACCAGTGTTCTGGCTGCCATTAAAGGAAGTATGCCGGGAAAAATGGTAGCGCTCAGGAGTGATATTGACGCGCTGCCGATCCAGGAAGAAAACGATCTGCCTTACCGGTCCCAAAATATTGGAACCATGCATGCCTGCGGTCATGACGGACATGCGGCCATGCTGGTCGGGGCTGCAAAAGTTCTTGCGGAACTAAGATCCGACATGAAAGGAGAAATCCGCTGCATCTTTCAGCATGCTGAAGAAAAACATCCCGGCGGAGCCAAAGATCTTGTCAAACTTGGTCTCCTGAACGGGGTCGATGCGATTCTTGCTCTTCATCTCTTTACGTCTTTGCCTGCTGGCAAGATCGGCTTAGCCTCGGGCCCTTTAATGGCTGCCCCGGATAACTTTACAATATCGATATGGGGTAAAGGAGGTCATGCCGCGATGCCGGAGGATACCATCGACCCGATATTAATCAGTGCACAGATCGTTACCGCTCTGCAAAATATCGTATCCCGTCAGACCAGCGCTCTGAAATCCGTAGTCTTGTCTATTACAAATATTCAAGGGGGCTCGGCCTTTAATATCATACCTGAGCGGGTAGACCTGAAAGGAACCGTCAGGACATTTGACAGGGACACCCGTTTGGAAGTTCCAAAACGAATGGAAAATATCATTAAAGGAATCTGTATTGCTTATGGCGCAAAATACACCTTCGATTACGAGCTCGGTTATGATCCTGTTGTTAACAGCAGTTCCGTTGTCGGCAAAGTAACGGAAATACTAAAAGAAGAATTCGGAGCAAAAGCATTGGTTAAAGCCAATCCGGTGATGTGGGGCGAAGACTTTTCCGCTTATCTTCATCGCTTACCCGGAATGCTGATATTCATCGGGGCTGGGAATAAGAAGAAAGGAATCAGCCATCCGCACCATCATCCGTGCTTTAATATTGATGAAGAGGCGCTTAGCATAGGAACCCGGGTTCTGGCATGCTCTGCGCTCGGACTGCTGGAAAGGATGTAACGGCGATGGAAATATCTAAAAAGATGCTGGGTTTGAATATCCTGTTATCGCAGGTGATCCTGATTGTTATTGCCCTGGGCCTCTGGGTCATACTGAAATCATTGGACAGAGAAATCGTGCTGGCGGAAATGTTTAAAATGGATAGCTTAAGTAAAGCCATCATTACATTGGCCGTCGGCTCCGCCGTACTGATTGCGCTTCAATTTTTCTTCTTGAAATATCTGCCGAAGGAAAGCCTGTTTGATGAGATTAACCTTATCCTGATGGACAAATTCTCACTGAAAGAGCTATTTCCAATATTTTTCCTCGGTGCTTTCAGTGAGGAATTCCTGTTCAGAGGCATGATTCAGCCAATTTTAGGGTTATGGTTGACGGCTGTTGTCTTTACGCTGATTCACTACAGATATTGGCGCCAGGTGTTTATCCTTGTGGAGGTCTTCTTGATGGGAACCTTTCTCGGAGTTGCCTATGCCGTTTCTTTGACACTCTGGGTTCCCGTGTTATGTCATTTCATCGTCAACATGACAACAGCTTATTGGATGAAAAAGGGCACTTTTGAATTGATTTAAAAGACCAAAAACGTTTGCTATAATTGAATTGGGTTAAAGCATCATGACAAGATAGGAACAGGAATAGAAGGAGAACAAATGGCAACCGATTTGTGGAATTTGTTTATCGCTTTTTTTCGGGCGAGCAACTTGTCCTTTGGCGGCGGGCCGGCGATGATTCCGTTGATTCAGGCAGAGACCGTTGATAATTATCACTGGCTGACCAATGCTCAGTTTGCCGATACCATTGCCTTGGCAAATGCGCTTCCCGGGCCGCTTGGAACCAAAGTAGCGGCCTATCTCGGCTATCAGGTTGCTTCCTGGCCGGGAGCGATCGTCGCCTTACTGGCAACGATCCTGCCCACGGTGCTTATATTGATTGTCTTAGGCGGTATCTTAAAAAAATATGCGAATTCCAGTAATCTAAAGGCCGCACTGACAGGTGTGAGACCCATTGTTACTGCTTTGCTGATCATCGTAGCTTATGAGATGGCTGTTGATGCTTTTCAAATCCAGGTACCCCTGGATTACGCCACCGTGCTGATCGCGGTCGGGTCCGCGGCAGCCCTGTATTTTTTAAAACTGCATCCGGTATTGCTGATTGTCCTTTCCATGGTCATCGGTTACCTGATCTTTTGATTTGCCCGGTTTCAACATTTCAAATTCAGATTTTGGGAGTATGACATGAAAGTGCTTTGGGAATTATTTATTGCTTTTTTCAGAGCCAGTAACTTTAGTTTCGGCGGCGGGCCAGCCATGATTCCGATTATCCAGAATGAAACGGTGCAAAAATATCAATGGCTTACCAATGAAGATTTTACAAACGTTGTGGCCATATCCAATTCTATGCCGGCACCGATCGCGACGAAACTGGCCGGAATGATCGGACATAGAGTCAAGGGTTGGAGCGGGGCGCTGGCTGCAATCATTGGCGCTGTTCTGCCAACGGCGCTGATCATGATATTTTTGGGTCACCTGCTGATTAACTATGCTGACTCACCTGCACTGCAGGCTATGCTGAAAGGGGTCAGACCTGTCGTTGTGGTGCTTTTGGCTCAATCGGCACTGCAGATGGGTCAGAGTGCCTTTAAGGATAAAGCGACCTGGGTCCTGGGGATCGCAGCTTTTGCCATGATGCTGATTTGGCCCGGACTGAATCCGGCATTTCTGGTTGTCATTTCCATGATTCTGGGGATATTCATTTTTAAGAAAAAGTTTGAATCAGAAAATATTTCTAAATAAGGAAAATACGAATCAGAAAAACACGGATATTTCCGTCTATACTGTTGCCCGGGTAGAATTCAATGTTTCGGTTTAAGGGGGTGGGTCTGGGTATGAATCAAACCGAGGTATCATTTGATGAAATCTATGAGGAACTATTCCCGTCTGTTTACAGGTTTGTCTGTCTGAGGATTCCTTCATCAGAAATTGAAGATGTTACTTCCGAAGTCATGGCTAAGGTCTGGAGATCACTGGCCGGCTTTGAAGGAAGAAGCTCTTTGAAAAGCTGGGCGTTAAAAATTGCTTCGAATTATATTGCGGATTTTTACCGGGGCAGGAAACAGTTTAATATGATTCCGATTACAGAAGAGATCCAGGATGCAGATAACAGCAGGGATTATGGGGAGGACCTGGGTACTGTCCTTTCAGTAAGCAATACCCTTTCCCAGTTGACAGAACATCAAATAGCTGTGATTCAATTACGGCTGATCGATGGATTCAGCGCATCCGAAACGGCGACAATTCTCGGTACCACGCAACAGGCGGTGGATAGCCTGCTCTACCGGGCCAAAAAAAGTTTCCGGACAGCCTATCAGGCGGAAGTGGCTGGAGGTGAATGCTAATGTCTGAAGATAAAATAAAAGCCATGTGGGAAGAAGATGGTGATCTCATGCGTCTTAAGAAATTTTTCGGTTATGTCTATCAGGACGATGGTCTTAAGGAGCGGATCAAAGATAAAACCCGAGGAAAAATTTTGGATTCTGTTAAAAATCAGCCGCTGGAAAACATGACGTTCGTGGCTGCTGAAACAAGCACGGGAATCAACAATGAAACCAATAAGGAAGCCAGCACCGAAAAGAGTACTCCGGTTCAGCAAGCAGCTTTAAAGGCGAACAGATTTGGAACGTTGGTAGCCCGGATAAGAAACAAACTTCTCTATGGCAATAAAAAAGCGTTTGTGTTGATCGGCTGTGCCGCTGTTATCGTTCTGGCCGTTGGTCTTGGCGTGAATGGAATCCTGATGGATGATGGTTGGCATGAACAGGTTAATTGGCAGCAAGCATCTTCAGTGAATGCCGCAAAGGACATGGTTGACGAACCTGCAGCGAGCCCTGATGCTGGTGTTGCGGCTGAATCTGGAGGAGGAGTAGCTGACTCCCGTAACACGCTTTCTCCCTCGTTTGCAGGATCTGCTGCTCAGAAAAAAAGTTCGGAGAATTCGGTTCCGGGTGGATCTGCAGCCTACGATTTTTCCCGGCAGAAAATCATCTATTCGCTCGATGTTTTCCTGAAGGCAGATGATGTCGCCGCTGCGGCAAAGGCTATCGAGGAGAAAACCAAGGCCCTTGGCGGATATATCGCCGAATCAACCCGCAGTAATTATGACAACAGTGTGATGGCTTTTCTCTCCTTAAGAATACCGGCCAAACAATTCCAAACGTTTCAAGACAGTATTCCCCAGTTCGGCACCATCGTCAATCAACACCAGTATACCGAAGATGTATCGACAGCTTATTTTGATACCGAAACTCGTTTGAGATCTTGGGAGGCTCAGGAACAACGGTACTTGGAAATTCTCGAAAAAGCGAATTCCGTCGAGGACATTCTGAAAATTGAAAATTCCCTGGTTACAGTCCGTCAAGAGATCGAAAGCCTGAAAGGGCAGCTCAAATACTATGACAACCGGGTGGAATACTCAACGGTTACCATCAATATTGAGCAAGCCCAGAGTGACTTGACGGTTAAGGATCCCTGGCAGCCGATATCGCTGAAGAATACCTTGATTGCCGTAAAGAATGCTTTGATCAAGACTGTAAGCTTCCTCTGGAATGCGCTCAACTATGTGTTGGTCTTCATCGGCTATGCGCTGCCGGTATTGGTGATCCTGCTGCTGATCTGGCTGGTCTATCGGATCATTAAAAAACGCAGGATGCTTTCGGAGAAAAGCTTTAGACGAAAGGAAGATGAAGAATAAAGCCTTTATCAGAATGCAGTGGTTATACCTGAATCATTGTGCCACTCATTAAATACCATCGGTAATATAGATATTCATTAGTTCCTATTTCCCATAAGCATCAATTATGAGTTGCCATAACATATATTTAAACCAAACGATCGATGAAAAAGCTAGGATGTTGTTGTACGACGCTGCATCCTAGCTTTTTATTGTTTTTATAAATGTCTTTTAAAAAGCGGAGAAGTTCCTGTAATTAGAAAAATAATCGCTAATTAGTAGCTACTAAGAGATATTACGTATTACAGAGATATAATGCGAGTGACTTGAGTTTATTCTATAGACTTGATGTGAAAAAGTATGGAAAGGGGGTGTTAAAATGTTGAATGTGGTTCTCATTTTTGTTGTCGGAATGCTTTTTTTAGCAGGTATTTTAGCCCTGAGACCTTACGCAAACAAGGCGGACAAAAAGAAAACTGTGCTTAATTGGTCTCTGTATTTGGTATGGTTTATGATTACTTGTATCGGATTATCTTTCATTGTGCTGAATGCTCAGATTGGTCATGTCAAAGCTACCAGTACCGGAATCTTTCTCTTCTTCGGATTATCTGTCGTCATCGGAATAGTATTAGCAAGATTAGTGGGATTGATAGGTCTAGGTAAAAAACAGAAAAGTTCTAATTTGACGAGTTAAGAGGTGAAAAGTAATGTCAAAATCTTTGGAACAAGAAGAAAAACAGCAGAGACAAAAATTTCAGATGAACCGGCGTAAATTTCTAAAAGCAGGGGCTGCTTCTGCACTGGCAGCAGGGATTGTTGGCGCAATCGGAGTTTTGCCGTCAGAAGCTATGGCAAGCCAGACAGGTCCCAAAAACGGAGCCAAATCCAAGCTGCATCCCAATGCAAATTATGGTGGTGCCAGTGTCCGATTTGTTGAGAATAACGACCAATGGCTCGGAACTTCAAAGATCGTCGGTCCTATTAAAAACACCCATGCAGCAGACGCAGGATTCAATTATGCTATTCGTGGTAAACTAACCCCCGAAGCTCAAAAAGAATCCTTCCACTATCACTTTGTTGGTAAACATCCTCTTAATGCTGCTCTTATGGGATTCGTCGGTGTTATCGGTCCAGACGCACTGTGCGGCGGGAAACCGGCTCCTGAAAAGCTGCCGATTCCAGATCCTGCACAAATGTCCCAACACATTAAGGATTGCGCGTATTTTTTGCGGGCTGACGAAGTTGGAATCGGCAAGATGCCCGCTTATGCTTATTATAGTTACAGGTCCCCTTCGCAGGATAATTTGTTTAAGAATGGGGATGATTTGTCTAAATCAATTCCGGTCACGGAGAGGATGCCTTATGTCATTACGTTTATGGTTGACCAGCATTTGGAAACGATGTTGGGTTCGACCGGATATGATGGTATCAGTGCCGGTCAATCCTTCCGTTCATATCATGCCTCCGGTGTTATTGCTGTCATCTTAGCGAGTTATATTCGTAACCTGGGTTATAATGCCAGAGCAAATCATATTTCCAACTATGAAGCAGTCATGGGTCCCTGCCTGATAGCGTCGGGATTGGGTGAACTATCCAGAACAGGAGACTGCGTAGCTCATCCCCGGCTGGGATTCCGCCATAAGTGTGCAGCTGTAACCACGGATTTGCCGCTCGTTCCCGATAATCCCATTGATTTTGGCTTACAGGATTTTTGTCGGGTGTGTAAAAAATGTGCTGATAACTGTCCAGGGGGCGCTATTACATTTGATGATGAGCCAGCCGAGCATAATGGATACTTGCGATGGAACACTGACTCTCTAAAATGCACAATATTCCGCTCAACGAACAAAGAAGGATCTTCCTGCGGCAGGTGTATGAAGGTATGCCCCTGGGACTCTAAAGAGCAGTCCTGGTTTCACGAGGCAGGCACTTGGATTGGTAGCCATGGAGAAGCTTCTTCCAGTCTGTTGAAAACAATCGATGATATGTTCGGTTACGGTACGGAACAAATTGAGAAATACAAATGGTGGCTGGAATGGCCTGAGAGGTATTAGCCGCCAAGCAATAATCAGTTCAGTTTTCTCATTAGGTATATCTTTAAGCGGCCGAGGTCTTATCTTGCCGCTTAAAGATATACGAAAACAGATGTTTATTACTTGCAATTGGTCTTAGATTATGTTTTCCTGTCTTTAGTCTTTATCAGAAATATTGCAGAGATTCAGTCGTCATTTGAAAAGAATCTTACTTCTTTTTTCTAATGACTTTTTTGGTTTCAGCAAATAGCTACGCACAACCTATTGTAATGTTATATTAACCCATTGATAATATCCGCTTCGAGAAATTTCTATAATTCGGCATAACTTCTTAACAGCATATTTGAAGCGGTATTTGAAAATAATCAGTATTAAGCCTAATAGTTTATATTTTCTTTTAAAAGGTGGGGATAACTTTGGAGAACGGGAAAATACCAGATTGTATAATAAAGATGCCTATTATTCCAACATTTGATCCCATTGAAGAGCTAAACATGTATACTTCTCTTGGAAGCCTGCATACATTTGCAAGGGGAAGCAAGATCGTTTCGCCCGGCATACCTTTTAGTAATGTTATTTTCTTGATTTCAGGACAACTTGATGTGAGTATGGTATCGCGGAATGGTGAGGAGAAGTATCTGCTTGAAGTTTTTAAGAACGGCATAGCGGTGGCTTTTAACCAAAATGATGATCATGAATTCCAAATTACTGCAGTAAAAGATTGCACTGTCTGTTTTTTTCCTTTGGACATGATGGTTGCAATATTATCGCAGAATACTCGTTTGTTAAAAAATTTTATCTTGAATCTTATACAAAAAACGCAATACTTTATGTATCAATCAAGGGACTTCTATCAAAGCCGTCCTTCTGCTAGGGTATTCTCTTTTCTATATAACCTCTGTCTGACAAAAGGAAATCGGGTGAATGACTATTATGAGTTAGCGGTTGAGAATGTGTCACAAAAGACGATTGCCAAAATAACAGGAACCCATCCTGTGACCGTTTGTAAATTATTTACTTATCTTAGTAAAGAAGGCATTATAAAAAAGAATAGAAAAGTCATTAAGGTTTACGATCTCAATAAATTATGTAACCTTATTGCAAATGAGGAATTAACCTATTAAATCAACCTGATCATTAAAAATGCGGCAGGGGTAATGTAAAATATCAAGGGATCTGTCCCTTGATATTTTATAAGTGCGCCCGGCATGGGCAACAACTCGGCGGTGAGAGTCCGCTGCACGCTTGGTAGTAGGAAGTGCTAGCCGAACGGCAAGGGTGTCCATCGTGAGGTGGAATCTAAAGGAAGCCGTAAGCAAAGTCCTGAACCGACGAACAGAAACCGCATATAAGGCTGAATCAGGGTGGACGAGTTTGCTTAATAAAACAAAGTCCAATACTACCCGAACCCTGTACAGTAAATGCGGCGGTTACATGGGATGAAGGTTGTTGTTCTTACCCGGGGAGATCTCATACCACGCTCCCGACAAGAGGGACGCATTCGACGACCCACAGGAGCAAACCGCGCAGTGATGTGTAGCTGAGGCATGAGAAGTCAGCAGAAGCTATAGTACCGCGGAAACGCGGGAAGGGCTGAACAGTAGTAGTCTTTTGAAGAAGGAAGAAGGTGGACGATGTGAAGAAGGCAGAATACGAGGGAAACCTTGGCTGCCGCCCGGAAGATAGGGTGGAACCCGAAGACAACGGCGGAGCGCGGAGCATCGTTGAACGAGAAACCAAGGAAAAAGACGGTGCAGTCGACCTAATGAAAAGACTTCTGGACAGAGAAAACCTGAACAGGGCTTTCAAAAGGGTTAAGTCAAACGGTGGAGCAGCAGGAGTCGACGGAATGACCGTGGATGAAATGCTGCCCTGGCTCAGGAAACACAGAGAGGAGTTGCTACAGAGTTTAGGAAACGGGATGTACAGGCCTCAACCGGTTAGGAGAGTAGAGATACCCAAACCGGATGGAGGAGTACGAAAACTTGGTGTGCCAACGGTCATTGATCGGATGGTGCAACAGGCATTGGTGCAGATATTGCAACCAATCTTTGAACCGCTGTTTTCGGAGGCAAGCTACGGCTATCGACCGGGGCGCAGCGCACAGCAAGCCATGAAGGAAGCGAAAGAGTACTACGAACAGGGATATACCCGCGCAGCGGATATCGATCTGTCAAAATACTTCGATACGATGAATCATGAACTGCTGATGAATATAATACGCAAAGAAGTAAAAGATAAGCGGATTATAGACCTCATCAAGAAGTTTCTGAAAAGCGGAGTCATGGAGAATGGAGTGAAAAGCAAGACGGAGGAAGGCAGCCCACAGGGAGGCCCGTTATCTCCGTTACTTTCGAATATCTACCTCAATGAATTCGACAAGGAAATGGAAAGACGGGGGCACAAGCATTTGCGATACGCGGATGACATTGCTGTCTACACCAAGAGCCGCAGAGCAGCAGAACGTGTATTAGAAAGCTGTAAGCAGTACCTTGAGAAGAAACTAAAGCTGAAAGTGAACTCGGAAAAGAGTAAAGCGGGATCACCGCTGAAGCTTAAGTTCCTTGGCTTTGCCTTGTACAGGACGGGCAAAGGTACGGGAATACGGGTGCATGAAAAGTCAATGAAGAAATTCAAGGAAAAGCTCAAAGGCATCACAAAACGGAATCGCGGAAGGGCCATTCAACAGATTCTGAAGGAACTGAAGCTATATACAACGGGGTGGCTTAATTATTACGCTATTGCCGGTATGAAGAGCAGAATTCAGGAACTGAACAGGTGGCTGAAACGACGGATACGGATGTATATCTGGAAGCAGTGGAAGAAACCAAAAACCCGAATCGGGAACTTGATAGCACTCGGCATGTCGGTTTACTGGGCACACAAGAATGGGTACACTGGCAAAGGCTACTGGAGAGTAGCCGGGAGCGGGATACTTAATCATACGTTGACTGACAAATACCTCGAATCCCTCGGCTATGATGACATAGCCAAGAAATACGAGGTACTGCACTTAAACTATTGAACCGCCGTACGCGGAACCGCACATACGGTGGTGTGAGAGGCCGGGGGCGAGACGCCCCCTCCTACTCGATTGATGATATGCTTTAATAAAACTTTTTATATCTTTTGATTTGTGTAAAATTTTATCTCCCTAACTCGCTTTTTCGGGTATTGTATTCTTCCAGATCGATTTCCCCTTTGGCATATCGTTCGCGCAAGATGGCCATAGCGTGGTCTTCCGGTTTACCGGAGGTGTTCTGTCTGTCCAGATAATTTCTAATCAGCCTGACTGCAAGAAAAATAATTCCCAGCCAGAAAAGCAATTGGATGATCATGACTGCAAATCCCATCCAGGAATAATTGCCTCCCATCATCCAGTCTCCACCTGGTCCATACCAGCCTCGCATCATTTTTAGTTACCTCCTTTTATATTCTCTTGGATTTTCTAGGCCATTAAAAAAGTAAATCCTAGTTTTGAAAACTATTTTTTTGATTAAACCATTGTCATCAATATCTTGTACCATTTGTACCTGATTTATGATGGTTGCAAATCTGAGGGAAGGAAATCAAATCAATGAAATAGGTAATGAATATGCTGCAGGTTTTTGGCAAGTATAGTGACAGAATGAAAGCCTTGCAGTTTGATCCTAGGAATATTTGTGAAGAAAGTACTGCATGAACGATGGCAGGAAAAAATAATTTTTCGCGTGTAAAGGGGATTTCTAAAAATTAGCGAAACAATATGTTTAAAACTAAACCATGCCAGTGGATGAACAGAGAAAAATGATCGAGAAAATGACCGAGAAAAACTAAGATGATAGGAAGATGAGAATGAGCCAGCAGAAATCGCAGAAATCATGGTTTGCTGTTGTGAATCCCCGGTCAGCAAATGGAAAAACGCAGGGACTTTGGCCAGGGTATTACCAGCAGCTTCAGCAGGCGGGAATACAGGTCGATTATGCGCTGACCTCCCGCTCCGGGGGAGGAACAGAAATAACACGTATGGCTCTGGACGAAGGGTATCGGAGGATGATTGCGGTCGGAGGAGACGGAACTGTCAATGAGGTGCTTAATGGTCTTATTGAGAATGACCGGCTTGTCGCGGACGATATCGAACTGGCTGTTTTTGAACAGGGAACAGGCGGGGATTTTGTAAGGACAATAAAAACAGGCAAAGAAAAAGGTCTGAACGCCTTGATCAGGATGCTGAAGGAGCCCAATATTATTCTTTCTGATCTTGGCCGAGTCGACTTTCTGAATTTTGAAGGGGAAGAACGGACACGTTATTTTCTGAATGCATCCAATGTCGGAGTCGGCGCGGAAGCGGTCCACAGGACCAATTGCCGGAGTAAAGCGATGGGTAGCAAGCTCTCTTATCTGACCAGTACTTTAGAAGCCGTTCTATCGTACAAGAGCGTCTGTGTTTCTCTGAAAATGGACCAGGATACATTCTGGGAAGGGAATATCTGGGGGCTTATGGTCTGCAACGGTCAATATATTGGCGGCGGAATGCGTATTGCGCCTGATGCCCGCCTGGATGATGGTTTGTTCGATCTGGTTGTGATAAAAGAAATGAAGCTGTCCAGAC
Source organism: Dehalobacter sp. (assembly GCF_030063005.1). Lineage (NCBI taxonomy): Bacteria > Bacillati > Bacillota > Clostridia > Eubacteriales > Desulfitobacteriaceae > Dehalobacter > Dehalobacter sp. Next base: position 81,454 of record NZ_JAPDHR010000004.1, on the reverse strand, counting down.
TCTTTTCACGCTTTCCGCTGCTTTATAAAGGGCAACATATCCATCTTCCTGAAGTCCAAGTGTTCCGCTGTAAGGAAATTGAACTGCATATGCCGGATTCCATACTTTTTGAAACCGACGGGGAGATCCCGGGGGTATGTCCGAAGGCATACCGGGTAATCCCTAAGTGCTTGAAACTATGGGTATAAGTTTCCGTTAACGTTAAAACCATACGGATGAATACGCATATAGATGAAGATTCTGCAAGGTCAGCTGAAGACAAATATATGTCTGACCAATATTGACCTTTAAAAGGATTTTGCATATAATACAATTAATGGGTAAGGAAAGCAGTTTTGAGGTGGTGAGGACAGTGGATTTTAAAGATTATTATCAAATCTTAGGCGTTTCTCCGGATGCAGACAATAAGGCCATCAAAAAAGCATACCAGGCACTGGCCAAAAAGTATCATCCTGATTTAAACCAGGGTGATAAAGCCTCAGAAGAGAAATTTAAGGAAATTAATGAAGCCTATCAGGCGATATCCGATCCTGCCAAAAGAAAAAAATATGATGATTTAAGGGCAAACTACCAGCAATGGCAGTCGCACGGCGGCAGAGGGAATTCTTTTGACTGGTCGGCCTGGCAGGAATCACCGGGGAGCAACCGCTATACCCGTACAATGACGCCGGAAGAGTTCGCGGAAACATTTGGGGACAGAGGTTTTGGCTCTAGTGCCGGCAGGGGTATGGGGGGATTTTCTGATTTCTTTTCCTCTATCTTTGGCATGGGAGCAGACTATGCTGATGAGTCCGATGATTATTATTCGAATAGGATCAGAAGACCGCAGGCCGGCAGGGACATTGAAGGTGAAATCAGTATTACGCTTGAAGAAGCCTATCATGGAACCAAACGGATGATTGAAGTCGGCGGCCGGAGAATTGAAGCCACTGTTCCGAAAGGTATTAAGAATAACAATAAAATTAGGCTCAGCGGACAGGGACAAGCAGGAGCGAAAGACGGAAACAAAGGAGACCTTCTGTTAACGGTAAAAATCGTTCCACATCCTGTCTATACCCGGGACGGAGATGATTTGTCCGCCAACATCGAAATCGATTTCTTCAAGGCTGTACTTGGCGGAGAAGCCCGAGTCAAAACATTAGGCGAAGAAATATCCATCAAGATTCCTCCGCGCACCCAAACCGGAAAAAGTTTCCGTCTGAGAGGGAAAGGAATGCCTATTCTCAATAAATCCGGCCATTTTGGCGATTTTTACGCAAAGATTACGCTTGTCCTGCCCGAAGAGATGTCTGAGAAAGAAATTAGTATGCTTCAGGAATTAAGCCAGGAAAGAAACAGCTGATTACTCCAGAGTTAGGTCTGCATGCCGCAATTACCGGCGTCAAGCGGAGCATGGAGTGCGCAGCGCGGCTGTTTGACAGCCACGGATGGACTAATGTTGCGATGCCATGGATGGCAAGGAGCGACTCGCCATGGAGGGCGCAACCTGCCGAAAACGGCTATATATTCCGTTGACCTACCACAAATACCGGTATGTTAACTCAAAGGAGTGATACGCATGGCTTTTGATACCAACCGTTTTACCCAAAAATCCCAGGAGGCAATCATCGCTGCGCAAAACAACGCAGAAAGTAACCATAACAGTCAGGTGGAACCCGAACATCTGCTACTAGCCTTATTGGAACAAAATGAAGGCGTTGTGCCTCAAATCCTGAATAAATTAAATATTTCGCTAGCTAGCGTCAGCGAGAAGACCAAATCCAGCATCGCAAGACTGCCCAGAATGATGGGAGCGGCTTCTCAGTTGAGCATTTCTCCGAGAATGAGAACCGTTTTGGTTAACGCTCATGATCAAATGGAGCCGTTTGGAGATGATTATGTCAGCACGGAACATCTTTTACTGGCCGTTGCTGATCAGGCCGGCGGAGATGCCGGAAAGATCCTGAAAGAAGCCGGAGTTACCCGGGAAGCCCTGTTGAAAGTTCTAAAGGAAATCCGCGGATCTCAGCGGGTTACCGGTCAAAATCCGGAAGGAACCTATGCTGCCCTGGAACAGTACGGCCGAAATCTCGTGACACTGGCCAGAAGAGGAAAACTAGACCCAGTTATCGGCAGGGATGAGGAAATCCGCAGAGTACTGCAGATTCTGTCCCGCCGGACGAAAAACAACCCGGTTTTGATTGGCGAACCAGGCGTAGGAAAGACGGCTATTGTCGAAGGGCTGGCCCAGCGAATCGTGCGCGGTGATGTTCCTGAAGCGATTAAGAATAAAGAAGTAATCTCCCTTGATATGGGCGCACTGATTGCCGGGGCCAAATACCGCGGGGAGTTTGAAGAGCGGCTGAAGGCTGTTTTAAAGGAAGTTGAAAGCCGCGAAAATATTATTTTGTTTATTGATGAACTGCACACCGTCGTCGGGGCAGGAGCTGCCGAAGGCGCAATGGATGCCGGCAATATGCTGAAACCGATGCTGGCCCGCGGGGAGCTCAGGATGGTTGGGGCAACGACCTTGAACGAATACCGCAAGCACATCGAAAAAGATGCGGCGCTGGAAAGACGTTTTCAGACGGTGATCGTTGCACCGCCGACAGTCGAGGATACGATCTCGATCCTGAGGGGCTTGAAAGAACGTTATGAGACGCATCATGGCGTCAGGATTACCGACAGTGCGATCATCGCAGCGAGTATCCTTTCCGACCGCTATATCAGTGAACGGTTCCTGCCGGACAAGGCGATCGACCTGATTGATGAGGCAGCAGCCAGGCTGCGGATGGAAATCACCAGTGAGCCGCAGGAACTCGACGATATCAAACGCAGAGTCATGCAGCTCGAGATTGAAAGGGAAGCTCTGAAAAAAGAAAAAGACAAAGCGAGTCAGGAAAGACTGGCCAATATTGAAAAGGAACTTGGGGACCTGAAGGAAAAAAGAAGTGCCCTAGAGGCCCAGCTTCAGGAAGAACGCGAAAAATTGGGCAATATTCACAAGCTGAAGGAAGATATTGACCGGACGAGGGTGGAGATTGAAAATGCCCAGCAAAAATACGACTACAATAAGGCTGCCGAACTTCAGTACGGCGTACTGCCAAAGCTTGAGAAAGAGCTGGCCGAACTTGAACAGCTCGTATCGGGCCGGGAGAATACGCTGCTGAAGCAGGAAGTCTCAGAAAGCGATATTGCTGAGATCGTTGCCAAATGGACGCATATCCCAGTCTCCAAGCTTCTGGAAAGTGAAGCCGAAAAACTGATTACGATGGAGGAAAACCTGCATCAACGGGTCATCGGTCAGGACAAAGCTGTCCAAGCGGTAGCTGATGCGGTCCGGAGAGCTCGTACCGGTTTGCAGGACCCTAACCGTCCACTGGGTTCATTCCTGTTCCTCGGCCCTACCGGAGTAGGGAAGACAGAGCTGGCCAAAGCCCTGGCAGAATTTCTGTTTGATAATGAACAAGCCCTGATCCGGATTGACATGTCGGAATATATGGAGAAGCATTCCGTGGCCCGGCTGATTGGGGCCCCTCCCGGCTATGTCGGCTATGATGAAGGCGGACAGCTGACGGAAGCAGTCCGCAGAAAACCGTACGCCGTCATTTTACTTGACGAGGTTGAAAAAGCGCATGGTGATGTCTTTAATGTTCTGCTGCAGCTGCTTGATGACGGCAGACTCACAGACGGCCAGGGCAGGATTGTCAATTTCAAGAATACGGTTGTGATCCTAACCAGCAATATTGCCGGACAGGAGATCCGGGAAATGAATGAAAACCACAGCAGTCGGGAATTGATTCGTAAAACCATTGAAGCCGAGTTAAGCCGGTATTTCCGGCCGGAATTTATCAACAGGCTTGATGAGACGATCATCTTTGATCCGTTAAAGAAAGAAGATCTTGTCCGGATTGTGGAAATTCAGCTTGACCTGCTACGGAAACGGCTGAAAGAAAGAGGACTTACCCTGACTTTATCCGATAAGGCTTTGTACATGCTCACCGAGGAAGGTTATGATCCCGTATTCGGGGCCAGACCGCTGAAGAGAGTGATTCAGCAGCGAATCCAGAATCCGCTGGCTAAACAGATTCTGCAGGGCGAATTTCCAGAAGGCACCAAAATCCTCGTGGATTATGACCAGGACTATCAGTTTAAGAAGATTTAACAAAAAAACGATCGAACGAGTCTGAAACATTAATATAAAAAAACAACATGGGTTTTATCTGTTAAACCCATGTTGTTTTTATTATTATGACAGGGAATAATGCATAAATTCAGCTCTTTTTGTATATCCTGAAAATACTTAATTCTAAAATACTTAAGAATTTTGGAAGGTGGGATATCATGCAGCATAGTCAAAGCGAAATCAAGAAAATTCTCGATCAGGGAATGATAACAAGATCTTTAGTTGAAAGCGAAGTATCGATGAGGAAATGTGAAATGTTCAGTGAAATGGCTCACGACAGGGAAGTAAAAGCATTTTTTAAGGATCAGGCAAGCGCACTCGAGGGAGTAACCGGCTTCCTTAAAAGTAAACTTGCTCAAATCATGTAGGAAGGGGATTATTAAGTTTATGAGTAATTTTTCGGATCTAGATATGATGTATGACTACGAAAAAGATGTCTCGGCAGCGGCTTCCGGGTATATGACATTTGCCACCAAAGCCTCGAATGATGAAATCCGGCACCGCTATCTTCAGCTGGCGAATGAAGCAAGCAAAGTCTATGAACGTCTGGGAAAACTTATTGAAAAATCCGGAGGATCGATCTAAGATTATTTGTTAGCAAGTGGAGATCCATGCGTAAAAAAGACGGGTAAGGTTATATAGCGGTATATCCTTCCCGTCTTTTATTTGCCTTGTTTTAAGAATCGATCTACTACGCAAGCTGCTTAAACAGATTCGCGGTTTCAATCGCGGTTACGGCAGCATCAAAACCTTTATTGCCGGATTTCGTGCCTGCCCGTTCAATGGCCTGCTCAATCGTGTCGGTGGTCAGAACGCCGAAGATCACAGGAACGCCTGTTTCCAGACCGACATTAGCGACACCTTTGCTGACTTCGCTGCTGACATAGTCAAAATGCGGCGTAGCCCCCCTGATCACTGCACCAAGGCAGATGACCGCATCAAACCGTTTTTGTTCAGCAATTTTTTTGGCGGCCAGCGGAATTTCAAAAGCACCGGGGACCCAGACGAGCTCGATATTGTCTTCATCAGCGCCATGTCTTTTCAGCGCATCCAAAGCGCCGCCAATAAGTTTATTCGTAATAAACTCATTAAATCTTCCGGCAACAATCGCAAATTTGAGGTTTTCGGCCAACAGTTTTCCTTCAATGGTTTTCAAATGATATCCTTCCTTTCTTTTACAGCCTGTTTGGTCTTATTTCTTTTATGCTATTTGGTCTCTTTCGTTCTCTATTTTCTTTAATGTCTTTGTCATTCGTCAATTAAGGATTGCCGATTATCACTGGTCAGCGAATATTGGTCAGAAAATGGCCCATTTTTTCTTTTTTGGTTGTCAGGTAGTATTCATTTTCCGGTTTCGCGGGCATTTCGATCGGGACGCGTTCGGTGACTTGAATGCCGTAGCCTTCCAGACCTACGATTTTCTTAGGATTATTCGTCATCAGACGGACTTTGGTGATACCGAGATCAGCTAATATTTGGGCGCCGACGCCATAATCACGCAGATCAGGAGGGAAACCCAGCGCCAGATTTGCTTCGACAGTGTCTTTGCCTTCTTCCTGAAGTTTATACGCTTTCAATTTATTCAGAAGTCCGATTCCGCGGCCTTCCTGGCGCATATAGAGAAGTAGGCCGCGCCCTTCGCGTTCGATTTGCTGAATGGCTGCCGTTAACTGGTCCCGGCAGTCGCATCTTCGCGAGTAGAAAACGTCTCCGGTCAGACATTCGGAGTGGACTCTGACCAAAACGGGTTCCCCGTCGTCGACATTGCCTTTGACCAGGGCCAGATGTTCCTTGCCGTCAATTTTGCTTTTAAAACCGACTGCTTTAAACGTCCCAAATTCTGTTGGAAAATCAATACTTTCGGCTCTTTCAATAAGTCTTTCGTTCAGGCGGCGGTAACTGATCAAGTCTTTGATCGTTACCATTTTCAGATTATGTTTCTCCTTGAATTTCAGCAGGTCGTTCACCCTGGCCATGGTCCCGTCTTCATTCATGATTTCACAAAGGACACCAGCCGGTTCAAGACCGGCCAGCCGGGCCAGATCGACCGATCCTTCGGTGTGGCCGGCTCTGACCAGGACACCGCCTTCCCGGGCCTGCAGCGGAAAAATATGACCCGGTCTGCGCAAATCCTGCGGTTTGCTGTCTTTGTTAATCAGAACCTGAATCGTATCGGCTCTTTCAAACGCTGAAATCCCGGTGGTACTGGTTGCGGCATCGACGCTTATCGTAAAAGCTGTGCCGTGGGGATCTGTGTTGTTCTGGACCATCAGATCCAAATTCAGCTCTTTAAGCCGTGCAGCAGTCAGGGAAGTACAGATCAATCCCCGGCCGTAGGTGGCCATAAAATTGATCCCTTCGGGAGTCACCTTGGAAGCAGCCATGATAATATCGCCTTCATTTTCCCTGTCTTCATCATCGACGACGATAATCATTTTGCCCTGACGAATATCTTCGATGGCTTCCGGAATGCTTGCAAAAATATTTTCTTGTTGTGTCATCTGTTTAAGCTCCTTTCGTTAGATAAAACGTTTGCTAAACGTTAGATAAAACCATTTTCAGTTAAGAATTCAACGGATATATCTTTTTTGGTTTGGGGTGGGCTGTGGTCCTTTTGCAGGAATCTGGCCACATATTTTCCGATGATATCGGTTTCCAGATTCACCGTAGAACCAATGCGTTTAAAGCCGAGTGTCGTATGCTGAAAGGTGTGGGGGATCAGGGAGACCGTAAAAAAGTCATCCCCGACATCAATGACCGTTAACGAGATTCCATCGATGGCCACTGACCCTTTCGGCAGCAGGGAGGAGGTTATCTTCGGGGACGTTTGAATTCGATAGGTTTGAGCAATGCCGACTGGAGTCATTGCAGTAATTTTTCCGATGCCATCGACATGGCCGCTCACCAGATGGCCGCCCAAACGGCTTTGCAGCTGCAGTGCTCTTTCCAGGTTGACTTTGGTATGCTGCTTTAATTCTTGAAGGTTTGTTCGCTGGAGCGTTTCGTACATAACATCGACAGAAAAACTTCCGGAACCGATGGCGGTCGCTGTAAGACAGACCCCGTTGACGGCAATGCTGTCTCCGATTTGGGATCCCTTCAGTACGAAAGAAGCTTCAATCGTTAATCTGGCGGAGTCTTTCAGCAGATCTAGACTCTTTATTATGCCCAGTTCTTCAATGATTCCTGTAAACATCATTTGTCACTTCCCATTTTGTTGGTATGGTTATAGTCAACTGTCCCGGTAAAACTATAATTTCCTCCCAGTTCGCAGACCACCAGTTGACTGACAGTTACTGCCTCGGACATGCTGGCGAGGTGCAGGCCTGAGAGCGGGGAGAAGCCGGATCCGGCCAGTTTCGGGGCCAACATAAACATGATTTGATCAATCAGCCTGGATTCCAGCATTTTACCGGCGAGCGTGCCGCCGCCTTCCAATAAGATGCTGTTTAAGCCTCTGGCCGCGATATCTCTCAGCAGGTCCGGCAAGGGAACCTGCCTGGACGTATCATACTGCCAGATCTCAACCTTGTCGGCAGCAAATGTTTCACGCATCCGCAGCAGTTTATTCTCGTCAGCAGCCTTTGTTGTCGCGATGATGCAGCGGCTGGCGGATTCGTTCCGGAGGATCTGAGCGTTTAAAGGAACAGACAGGGAACCATCGACGATCAGCCGGACCGGGTCCCGGCCATTCTCAATATTGCGGCAGGTTAAGAGCGGGTTATCCTGAAGGACTGTTTGACTGCCGACCATAATGACGTCAAAAGTATTTCTTAACCCATGAACGAAATGTCTGGCCTCTTCCGAAGTGATCCATTTGGAGTCTCCTGATTCTACGGCAGTCCGGCCATCGAGCGTCATTGCAGCTTTATACAGTACAAAGGGCATTTTTGTGATAATCGCTTTCAGAAAAGGCTCATTAATTTTTCGAGCTTTTTCAGCCAGCAGACCGGTTTCGACAAGAATACCGGCATCCTGCAGCTTTTTCACACCCTGACCGCTGACCAGCGGATTCGGGTCCGTCATCGCGACAATCACTTTCTTTACGCCTGCTGCAATCAGCGCATCGGTGCAGGGAGGTGTACGGCCGTAATGGGAGCAGGGTTCCAGTGTGACATAGACATCGGCACCTTCTGCGCTTGATCCTGCAGCATTTAAGGCATGGACTTCCGCATGCGGCGTACCGGCTTTCCTATGGCAGCCTTCCCCGACAATCTGCCCATCCCGGACAATGACACAGCCCACAAGCGGATTTGGACTGGTTCTGCCTGCTGCCAGTAAGGCAAGATTCAGCGCGCGTTCCATGTAGTTTTTATCTTCTGCGGTAAAACGATCAGGCAATGGATGTACCCTCCAGTCATTAGCGTGTCAACGACAAATGAAAATATAAATCATTGATAAATCATAGAAAAAATAATAAAAATGCCCGGAAATACTCCGGGCGTCATCATTCAGATCAACAGTCATTCAAAACAAGCAGGTGAGAGGCTACGCGACAAACACGACAAGCACGTGCACGATCACACCATGTTTTGCTCTTTCCATCCAGACTTTAACTGTCGGCTTCGTAATTTCAACGAATCTGCCATAAGGCTCGCGGGCTGTACCGCCGGTAAGGAATTACACCTATCCCCAGAGTAAAGAACGTATTCAGTTTTACTGCATAGATCGGTCAAGCTGCAATTATCATACTGCAATCCTGTCAAGAATGCAACCATTTTGCACAGAGATCAAGAGAGTCTAAAGGCGGACGACCTCGGCATAATCTTTTTTTAATAAACCTAAGATGATTGCGTCATAATATTGCCCTTCCACATAATAGGCTTCACGCAGCCTGCCTTCGGCAATGAAGCCGAGCCTTTCATAGCAGGAGAGAGCTCTGGTGTTATTGACCCAGGTTTCGGCGGTCAGTCTCCGGAAATTCCACTGGCCAAACAGGTAGCGGATAAAAGCAGTCAGCGCATCGGTCCCATAACCCTTTCCCCAGTAATCTTGGAGACCAATTCCGATATAGATGCGGGCCGATCTGGCCGGAATATTGACCTGATCGAAACCAATTGTACCGATAAGGCTGCCTTGTAAATCCGTAATCGCATAGCGGTTGGTATCCTCTTCAAAAAGTTTGCTCTCCAGATCTTCCCGGCGCAGCAAGGTTGCAAGCGGCCAATTGCCGCTGATCCAGTAAGAGAAGTCGTGATCATTATACCATTCATACAAGGTGTCCAGATCATCAATTTCGAGCGGACGGATTCGGGTTAATTTGCCGTTTAACATGGCAGTCACCTTCCAAACAAAAATGCGTTTAAGTAATCATAGTTTAGCATGTAGAGAAATAAGATCAAGTAGAAGGAGAAGCAATTGCAAAATTAGGTAAAATATAGCAAAAATGCTTGAATTTTGTTGCTTCTTTCGTTAAGATGAAATTATTCATCTGGAGTCATCATTAATAATTTTGAAAGGGGACTAGAAAATGCTTGAAAACAAAGAATTAAGAGCCATGGCCCGCATCCAGTTAAAAGGGCACTGGCTGAGACCAATCCTGGCCTGTCTGATTTATGCCGTAATCGTGTTCATCCTGTCTTGGATCCCGTGTGTTGGTCCGATTATTACGATTTTAATTGCGGGCCCGCTCATGATTGGTCTGGTGACCTTTACCTTAAAGTTCTGCCGTGCGGAAGACCCGAATGTTGAAGTGGTCCTTTCTGGATTTAAAAATGCCATTAATTGCGCCGGGCTATATCTCTGGTATATGCTGTGGACACTTTTATGGTCACTGCTACTGATTATTCCGGGGATCGTTAAAGCATACGGCTATATGATGAGCTTTTATATTTATGCTGATAATCCTGATATGGGTATCAGAAAGGCCTTTGATCTCAGTAAAAAAATCAGCTATGGCTATCGCGGCAAGCTATTCCTGCTTACGCTCAGCTTCATTGGCTGGGCGATCCTGGCCACGATCCCGTTCTGTCTTGGCTATATCTGGCTGATGCCTTACATGCAAATTACGTTTACAAATTTCTATCAGGAACTGAAAAAAGAAAGCATCAAAAATGGTGTCTGTACTGCGGAAGAGTTTTGAGTCATATTTTGAGTTATATAATAATTTACTCCGGGCAAAAACCCGGAGTAAATTATTTTTTATTGGCTTGATGACTAGATTCTACTGTTAATATATTCAAAAGTTTTCTTAACCATACTGCCCCCAACAGAGCCATTCTGTCTTGCGGAGGTGTCTGGGCCTAGGTTAACATTAAGCTCGCTGGCAACACTTTGTTTGTTAACCGGCAGTTTATACTTAGCCATTCAATATCCCTCCTTTTTATTTATTATTTATTTATCTGTAGTATCTGCATATAGGAATAAAATACACAGGTAGTTTATTTTAGTTCAGTAAGTTTTTAACATTTAACCTAAATATGACAATTCATAAAGAGGTTCAAAAGTGGGTCAAATATATAAATATAAAAAATAAGCTCCGGGTAAAAACCCGGAGTTTCTTTTGAGTTTCAATGGTCGGGGCGACAGGATTCGAACCTGCGGCCTCTTGGTCCCGAACCAAGCACGCTACCAAACTGCGCCACGCCCCGATGTCTCTTTTAAAGAACAAATAAAATCATAACAAAAGGCTGAATTCATGTCAAGGATAAAATGCTTTGAATATTTGTTATTGAGCGATAGCTAACCTTTGTTTGACAATAACTTTTCTTAAAAGAGGGGACACTTTCGAGGAAAATAAAAGATTGATCAGGTTTTGTGCTGATAATTCCAAATAATAATCTGGCTCGTAAAGCGGGATTATTTTTACTTTGTTGAAAAGTTGAATCTATTTTGATATATTTTCTTTATAAACATAGGGGGAATTGCATGAAACGTTGCCTCATCTGCCTAGAAGAATTGGATCTGTTTCGGGGTCTGGAAAAAGAACAGATTACAAACTTGTGTCAATGTACAAATAAAAAACGGCTGTCCAAAGGACACTATCTTTTTTATCAAGGGGATATTACAAGTACTATATTTCTTGTGAAATCAGGAAAACTTAAACTTGTGCAAAGTGCTGAAGATGGACATGAAACAATTCTGGATATCTGTGGTCCCGGTGAGGTACTAGGTGAGTTGTCGCTATATCAAGAACAAAAGGAATGTTCTAGCGCGTTAGCCATGGAAGAGGCTTGCATCTGTTGCTTTAGTAAAATGCAATTTGAAATGTTAATTAAGAAAGATCCTTCTTTTGCCTTAAGGATAATTGATTACCTTGGGCAAAAGCGTTATGCCAATATGAATTCAGATAAGGAAACTAGACGAACTGTAAAAGAAAGATTATTAGGTCTATTTTATAACCTTGCCAACCAATATGGGAAAAAGCTGCCAAACGCGACAATGATCGATTTAATAATTACGCAGCAGGAATTAGCTGATATGATTGGTTCTTCACGGGTAATGGTCATTCAGGCCCTTAATGAGTTAAAAGAAGCCAAAATAGTCGACCGCACTAACAGATATTACATATTAAAAGATGACCCTTGTCTTAGTACGCACATATTTAAATAATAGGGTCAAGCAGCTACTTCTCTGATTTTTAGGTATGGAAATTCAACTTTTCAAATTTTTTTATTAATTGTTAAATACTTAACAGTATTAGAAACATAAATCACCTTATAATAAATCATAATTATATTTTAGGAGGGATTTTCTTTGATAGCTTTAGGTCCTATAGAAATAATGAATCATACTCCCTGGCATTTTCTGGCTGCATGTGTGCTCCTGGTCTTATTTTTTATCGCTACTTTTAGTGATGACCAAAACCTAAAAACAAAACTCCGTAAAATCATGTATGTTGTCTTTGGCTTCGCAGTATTAACAGGATGCTATGTTTGGACACTTGTTGATTTTAGCCTTCCATTGTTAATCAAGAGCATTGGAGGTTTCGCACTCTTTTGGGTGATGATCCAACTCACAAAGAACCGATTCAATAAACTTTATTGGGGGTTATTTATTTTAATTGCCGCTGTAGGTTTGACATTGGCTTTCGTCTACATTTAATTGAATTAATTAACCTGTTATAAGACTAATTATCCGAAACAATATCAGGCCGCTTCTAACGGAGTAAAGGGTTGAACAAAGGGAAATACAAACGCTGTCAAGTAGTAAAATATACTATAGAAATTGATTAAAATGGGGGGCTGTAACGAAACTTAGCCCCAAGCGAAAGACGTCAATTATGGCGTCTATTCTTTTTGGGGTGTTGCAGGGTTGCATAGATTTTCCGCTCCCCCGTTCCCGCAAGCTAAAACCAGAAATCCGCGCTAACCTGCCAAAACCCCGCTGCTTACAGCAAGTTAACCGTTGGCAGGTCTTAACGCTCGAATTTCTGGTTTCTTAACGCTTACTCCCACTAACGTTCGCTTGTAAATCTATGCAACCCTGCAATATTTGAAGAAATAATAAGATATATGGAGATATTTTGGTATGAATGTGGCATAATGTTCATAGATATAAAGATTGCCATATTGGGAGGTATTTGAGTGTCTAAGAAAGGACAGAAAGTACATACCAAGAAAGTATTCAAACCTTATGTGCAGGAACAACAAACCCTGCCTTTAAGCATCGACAGCCTGATCCCACAAAATCATGTCGTCCGCGTTGTGAATCGCGCCATCGATCGCATGAATCTTGAACCCTTGTTTGCCAAATATCCTGGAGGCGGCCGTTCCAGCTTTCACCCTGTCATGATGACCAAATTATTGGTTTATGCGTATACAGACAGGGTTTTTTCATGCCGCAGGATAGCGAAAGCAGCCCGTGAAAATATTATGTATATGTGGCTCTGTGGCGGCAATAAGCCGGATTTTATGGCGATCAACCGCTTTCGGTCTCAGCGGATGAAAGAGGTTATCCTGGATGTATTTGCGGAAGGATTTAGAAGAACTGGGCAATGGCAAACCAATCGACACAGAGGCGATTGAGGAAGCCGTCAGAAAGATCGACGAGAGACTGGCCAAAAAATCGGAAGAAGAGAAAACAGACGCTGAAACCAAAAAGTTAAAGAAAACAAGAAATACCCTTACGAAAGATTATCTGCCCCGCATGCAAAAATATGAGCAGCAAGAGCATATCTTGGAGGAAAGAAACAGTTATTCCAAGACAGATCATGATGCCACCTTTATGCGGATGAAAGAAGACCATATGAAAAATGGCCAGTTAAAGCCGGGTTACAATGTTCAGATCGGGACAGAAAACCAGTTTGTGGTCGGTTACAGTATTCATCAGAGGCCAGGCGATACCAGCTGTATGAAAGACCACCTGGAAGAATTAAAATCGATTCTCCATGGCAAATTACCAGAAAACATTATTGCCGATGCCGGGTATGGCAGCGAAGAAAACTATGACTATCTGCAGGAGAAAAAGTTAAAGCATTACGTCAAATACAATACCTTCCACAAAGAAGCCAGTAAGAAATGGAAAGACGACATAATGAAGCCGCAGAACTTCACCTACGATCATGAAAACGATGAATATATCTGCGGTTATGGGAGAACACTTAATTTCTTATATGAGCGGCACCAAAAAAGTGATAACGGCTACAGGAGTTTAATCCGAATCTATGAATGCCTGAATTGTTCCGGTTGTCCTCATAAGAACCAGTGCGTGAAGTCGTCGGATCCACACGCCAACAGAAGAATATATGTCAATCGGAGACTGAATGCTTATAGAGAACAGGCTCGCAGGAATTTATGTTCAGAAGAAGGTTTGCGCATGAGGAGCTTGAGGCCGGTCGAGGTTGAAAGCGTCTTTGGAGACATTAAAGGGAATCACGGTATGCGAAGATTCCTGTTAAAAGGGCTAGAAAAGGTTAAAATCGAGTGGGGATTACACTGCATCGCTCATAATATGAGGAAGATGGCGCTGAGTACAGAGTAGAAACTTACTTTTTAAAAAATTTCTCCATAAAAGTGAGAGGGGACGTAACTGAAACATAAAGTTTCGTTACATCCCCTTTTATTTATAAAGTATGTGATCATCGTTTAATCTCGACCTTTGCTACTCGCTACAAGTTTCCAGTTCACCAGTGCTTTAGGTTTACTTAGGTTTTCTGCGATTTGCCGAATATTTATATACCATAGACATTGACAAGTATCAATGTCTTGACTAATATATAAACATATTGATGTTTATCAATATATAAACCTACAACAGGGGCGGTTGAATTGGAACAAAATTATCAAGCTTATGCCTTAGCGATGAGAGCATTATCTGATGAAACAAGATTGAAAATATTTGACATGTTGGGCAATGGGGAACTATGTGCTTGTAAGATACTCGAAGCGTTCAACATAACCCAATCCACGCTTTCTTATCACATGAAGATCTTATGTGAAAGCGGTCTGGTGAATGGCAGGCGGGATGGCATCTGGATGCGGTATTCTATCAATGAAAGTAAACTTGAAGTCATTGCCGGCTTTTTAATAAGGTTACAAAAATCAATGTAACAAAAAGTAAAAAAAATAACTATTGAATTAAACAAATAAACAGCAAGAAGGTGACTTAGATGGTATTTGAATGGCTAAACAACCAATTGCTCAGGATGGAATGGCTTTCAAATTTGGTAAAGCGCTTGGTTGAGAATGTATTAGGGTTTAGTATCCAGGATCGCTGGGGAGGCGGTCTCCATTTTTTTATCTATGACGTTCTTAAAATATTTATTTTGCTAGCCGTCCTGATTTTTGTCATTTCTTATGTCCAAAGCTTTTTCCCGCCGGAGAGAACAAAAAAAATACTCGGCAGGTTTAACGGTATTTCAGGAAATATTATTGGCGCTTTACTCGGTACGGTAACGCCTTTTTGCTCCTGTTCTTCTATTCCGCTTTTTATTGGCTTTATTAGTGCGGGGCTTCCCGTCGGTGTTACTTTCTCGTTTTTAATATCATCCCCCCTGGTGGATTTGGCTTCGGTGCTTTTGCTGGCAAGTATCTTTAATTGGACCATTGCCATTGCCTACGTTGTCGTCGGCTTGATTCTGGCAGTGATCGGCGGAACCGTGATTAGCAAAGCAAAGCTGGAAAAGTATGTAGAACCGTTTGTATTCAGCAATAAAATGCCGGAAATAGAACCGGAGCAGTTAACAGCCCGGGAAAGGCTGGACTTTGCTAAAGATCAGGTTCGTGATATTGTGAGAAGAGTGTGGGTCTATATTCTAATAGGTGTCGGTATAGGTGCCGTGATTCACAATTTTATTCCTGAAAACGTGATTTCCTTGCTTCTGGGTCAGGATAAATGGTATTCGGTATTGCTGGCTACATTGGCAGGGGTTCCAATGTATGCGGATATTTTTGGGACGCTGCCGATTGCGGAAGCGTTAGTGGCCAAGGGAGTTGGTCTGGGAACTGCTTTATCCTTCATGATGGCTGTAACTGCACTTTCTCTCCCGTCGTTGATCATGCTCAAGAAAGTTGTAAAAATGAAACTGCTTATCATATTTGCAGGGATTGTAACCATTGGTATTCTTATCATCGGTTATACATTTAATGCCTTCGGATATTTGCTCATATAAGAGGTTATAATCTTTAAATTTTCAAGTAAAAGGAGACATTGAATATGATTATCAAAATTTTAGGATCTGGCTGCAAAAATTGCGTTACCCTTGCTGAAAATACCAAAGTTGCTTTGGAAGAGACGGGCGTTGCTGCCGAAGTAATCAAAGTTACCGATATTCAAGACATCATAGCCTATGGTGTGATGTCCACGCCAGCCTTGGTTATTGACGAAAAGGTGGTATCCTTTGGAAAAGTTCTAAAACCTAAGGAAATTGTAAAGCTTTTAGAAACTGCGAGGTAGAAAAAATGATGCTGTTGATTTCAATATAATAGTTTCTGTGATTGAAAGCGAGTACGATTCAAGAAGTACTCGCTTGTTATTAGCGGAATACCGTGGATAGTTTTATTTTTGTCCGCCTTAAGTAGGAAATATTAAGAAAATGTCGAATGAGATATTAATTGACTCATTAAATGATTATTGAGGAGTCACGCTATGGATAAATTAACTGTTGTCTTTGAATCAACGCTCAACGCAATCGAGAACGGTAAAGAAGAAATATTTAACATCTATGAGATGACCCGCAACGAAATACAGCGGTTAAAAAAAGAACTGGAATTTATGCGCAGGGAAATCGAAGACACCATCAAAATGGTGGATACCCAGTTTATGAAAGAAAAACGCTTCCGTCGGAAGCTGATGGAAGTCAACAAGAACTTCGATAAGTTCAATGAGAAGCAGATGCTCGAAGCGTATTCAGAAACAAAGGATGCACAGGTAGAACTGCAACTGCTCCAGGCGAAAGAGCTTCAGCTGCGTTCCCGCAGGGATGAAATCGAAAGAACGTTAAAAAATTTGGATATCACAGTGATTAAGGCTGAGGACCTGATGAGCCAGGTCAGTCTTGCCCTGCGGCTTTTAAAAGAAGGAATCAGTGAGATTAGTCAGTTCTATAGCAGTGACCAGAGAAAAGAAACCGCTTTTCAGATCATCAAGGCCCAGGAAGAAGAACGCCTGAGGGTCGCCCGTGAAGTCCACGACGGTCCCGCCCAGAGTCTGGCCAACATTGTTCTGCGTCTGGAAATAGCCGAGAAGCTTCTGGAACTTGATCACCGCCAGGTGAAAAAAGAATTGAAAGAACTGAATATGCTGGTCAGGGATAATCTGAAGGATATCCGCAGAATCATTTTCGGACTCAGGCCAATTCCTTTAAATGGGGCGGGAATTGTTGATACCATCAATCATTATATGAAAAATTTTGAAAAAACGTATGGGCTGACCTGTGAACTTATCGTGGAAGGACAAGAAAGGGAGCTTGATTCTTCCGTAGAAGTGGCCCTTTTCCGACTGGTTCAAGAAGGGATGACCAATGTGGCCAAACATGCAGAATCCCCGAAGTGCAGGGTTCATTTGAATTTTCAGGATGACAGAATTGTCGGTCAGATTATCGATGATGGTAAAGGATTTGATATAAGCAATGGCTTGGATAATTCCGGTGCCCATTTCGGCTTGATTGGAATTAATGAGCGAATTCAGGCTTACTCCGGACAATTATCAATTCAATCAGAACTGGGCAAGGGCACTGTTGTTACGTTTAACATTCCATATTCTGAATAAAGGAGGAAAGGATCAAGATGATAAGGGTTGTAATTGCCGATGATCACCCGCTTCTCAGGGAAGGATTACGAAGAATTCTGGAATTTGAAGAAGGCATTCAGGTTGTATCCGAAGTTGGAGATGGTCAAGGGGCAATTAATATGGCGAGGAAGACGCCGTTTGATGTTCTGCTGATGGATTTGAATATGCCTGGGGTAAATGGTCTTGAAGCCTGTAAAGTCATCAGAAGGGAATTCCCGAACATTGGGATTTTAATTCTCACTGTTGATGACTCGGATGAAAAGGTGTTCCAGGTATTACAGCTTGGGGTGGCTGGATACCTGCTGAAAGACGTTATACCGAAAGCCCTGGTTGATTCCATCCGCAAAGTATATGCTGGAGAACCCATTCTGTCCCCGTCGGTAACAGGCAAACTGCTTGGCCAGCTTTCCAATCCGAACAGTCCAAAAGATCATTTCGGATTAAGCAACAGGGAAATGGAGATACTTACCTATGTGGTCAAAGGCTCGTCAAACAAAGATATTGGCTTAACTCTGTTTATAAGTGAAAAAACAGTAAAAAATCATCTTTCCAGTATTTTTAGAAAACTAGAGGTTGAAGACCGCACCCAGGCTGCTTTGAAAGCAGTGAAGACGAAACTTATTACTCTGGAATAAATTTTTTTGTGGCTTCAGAAGGCTGCAGAAGGGAATACGAATGAAGCTTTGTTTTTATGGTGCCAGTCAGACTGTGACGGGGTCCTGTTATTTGCTGGAAACAACAGATACCAGAATCCTGATTGACTGTGGAATGTTTCAGGGTTCCAAGATCATGAAAGAACTGAATTACGGCGCGTTTCCTTTTGATCCCAACCTTCTTGACGCTGTGATTTTAACGCACGCCCATATTGACCATTCCGGGCTTATTCCGAAGCTCATCAAAAAAGGTTTCAGCGGGCCGATCTATGCGACGACGGAAACCATAGAACTATGTTCTGTGATGCTGCCGGACAGCGGGCACATCCAGGAAATGGAGGTCACCAGAAAAAACCGCAAGCACAGCAGGACGGATGCTCCATTAATCGAACCGATTTACACGGTTGAAGATGCGGTGAATGCTCAAAAGCACTTTGTCGGGGCGGCCTATAATCAAAAGACCGCGATCTCGCAATCGCTGTCCTTTCAGTTTGCCGATGCCGGGCATATCTTGGGCTCGGCCCATGTCATTGTCAGCGTCAAAGAAAACAACACGACGAAAACCATTGCATTTTCCGGGGATATCGGGACTTCCGGTCAGCCTTATGTCGAAGATCCTGAAGGGATTAAAGAAGCGTGTATGCTTAAGGATCCTGATGGTATACGAGATGCCTGTATGATTGTGATGGAAACAACCTACGGCAACCGGATTCATCCGGATAAAACCAATCGAATGGAAAACCTGGCCAGGGTCATTAATAATGCCCACCAAAAAGGCGGCAATATTATCATTCCGGCTTTTGCCATAAATCGGACACAGGATCTTTTGTACTACCTGCGCAAACTTCAAGATGACAAAAAAATTCCGGTAATGCCGATTTACATCGATAGTCCGCTGGCTGTTGCAGCGACGAGAATATTTGGGCGGAATACCCGGAATTTTGATCAGGAAACCAAGCAGCTGCTGGAGGCGGGACAAAGCCCGTTTGCCATGCCGAATCTTCATTTGAGTGAAACCGCGGAGGATTCGATCCGGCTGAATGCGATACAGGGCGGCGCGATTATTATTTCGGCTAGCGGGATGGCTGATGCCGGAAGAATCAAGCATCATTTAAAACATAATCTGTGGCGGTACGATGCCACGGTCATCTTTGTCGGTTATCAGGCTCAAGGGACACTTGGCCGGTTTTTAACTGACGGTGCCAAAGAAGTGACCATCCATGGGGAGAAAGTGGCGGTCAACGCCGAAATCGTTGCGTTCCAAGGTTTTTCAGCGCATGCGGACCAGAATGAATTGCTGGCCTGGCTTAAAGCCGCCGGCGGCAACGCAGAGCATCTCATCCTGGTCCATGGCGAAGATGATGCGATTCAGGCGTTTTCATCTCTGGTCCAGCAAAAATTCGGGATTGCATCAATCATTCCGGAACTGGGTGAATGCCTGGAGATAGCGGACGGTGAAATCAAGCGTCTGAAGCCTTCCAAGCCCTGGCTAAAGGAAATTGAAGATAGGATGGGTTATCCTGCGCCTCAGGAATGGCAGTCACATCTGTCCAAATCTGTTAAGCAAAGATCTTCAGAAGAAGGATCAGCGGGAAGAGCCTTCAAACGCCGGAGAAAAGTTCTGCTTTCCGAAGCAAACAGAGCCTATACAAAACTACGCAAAGACCTGAAACTATTCATTGATAGGAGCAATGAGCGCAAAGACTATGAAAACCTGATTGATACCTTTGAGAGCATTTCTGATCTTTTAAAAACAAGAATGAAACGGTAAAACGAATCAGATCCAGGCATACTCCGAGGTCTGACGCTTAATCCCTGACAGAAAACGCATGATCTCTTCGCGCCGTTTGACAGCAATTCTCCTGCCGGTCTTGGAGTACACTTTTTTGGGCAGTGCTTCAGCAAAGGTCTGCGCCCGCATTAAAGCCTCATCGGGACTCGGGATCAGCTCGTCCTGTCCGACAAGGCTCAGTAGTTTCATTAATCCGATGTTTCCGAGATTATCGAGGATATTGGCGTCCCTTAAATAAATAGCCTCGTCACTGTTCCCCGGCTCGGAATAATACATGTGGCATTCAATGGCGTCCAGAATTTTTGCCAGTTTTTCCTGCTCAAAGTGATAGCTCTTCAACAGGTTCATCGCGACGCCTTTTGATCTGAGGGTATGATCGACGTTGGGAAGCGCGTACATCGGGTACTTTCCCGTATCGTGAAGCATTGCAGAAATATAAAGTACTTCATCATTCAGGTTGAGATGCTGAGATAATTCTTTGGATAAATGATAGACCCGCTGACAGTGTTTCCAGCCAAGAGCCGGATGGGCACCGGATTGGTTGATAATTTGAAATAGTTCTTTGGAGATATCCATATCTTGCACCACCTTTCTGTTAAGTATTACGGCAAAAAAACGCAAAAGTCCTTCCAATACATGGAAAAAATGTCGTCAAAAAAATTGTTTTTCTTCCTAAAATCTTTAGGATTTCAGGACAGTAATAGTGTAATATATAGAATAGTAGCAATAATGCCAATAATTTTTTTCTAACATCAATGAATGGTATGAGGTGGTAGCATTGTCAAAAAACAAGGTATACGGGGGCTTTTGTCAAGCTCTTTTATTTTCCGGTTCTGTTTCAATTCCTGATTTTATTCTTAATCATTATACGGAACTTGGAATCGGTCACAAGGAAATGATGCTGATAATTCATATGATGACTGAGTCAAGTACGAACAGTGATCGTATTGAGGAACAGATCACCAAGAAAATGGGACTCTCGCTTGAAGAATACAATATCATGATCCAGAATCTTCAGACCAGGGGACTGCTTTCTGTCAATAGCCGCAAAGCGAAAAAAGGCACGAACCGTGAATATGATTTCAGCGGGCTGATCGATCAGTTATTGGAATTATGGGGAATCAATGAGTTTAAGCAGATGTCCTCAGGCAGTGAACGTAATGGCAAAACGAACACAGAGAATATGCCGGACCTTTCTCAGGCTAAGCTGACTTCGCTGTTTGAACAGGAATTAGGGAGGCCGTTAACCGGTCTGGAGTGTGAACATATTGAAAAATGGCTGATGGCCTCGTATTCCGAAGAACTGATAATTGAGGCTTTACGAAGAGGCGTTGGCGCCGGGATCCGGAGTTTCCGCTATCTCGATTCTATTTTAAGAGAGTGGGAGAAGAAGGGGATCAAAACGCGTCTGGAAGTCGAGGCTGAGGATCAGAATTTCCAGTCCAGACAAAACAGGAAAAATGTCAAGCCGTTGAAAGGCTTACCAAAAACGAAAAGCAAATATGATAATATTTATCTTTAGTACTGTGTTCTTAAATTACATGCACAAATTATTGAATTAACCTTTTGTATATTGTCCATTATGTTAGGGTTAGTCTGTAGGCCACAGACTAACATAATTTCTTAAGGCTTGTCTGCGCGCCACAATTCCGCTTTCGGCCGTTGCGTCCTCCGTGACGCGTCGCTCCTTGCCATCCATGGCATTGCGACATTAGGCCATCCGTGGCCGTCAAAAGGCCGCGCTACGCACTCCATGCTCCGCTTGACGCTGGAACTGTGGCACGCAGACTAATAACAAGCATGTTAGGGCTTGGCTGTGATCCCCAGACTGATTATTGGCTTAGACAAGCAGGTCTGATCGTCGGAATGTATCTCATTATTTGTGGGGTTATTTTAAGAACATTTTCTCGCATGTTAAAATGGTATTTGAAACATAAGTAGATAGAGATCATTGAAAGGTAACGAGATTGTTGTCAGAGGAGGGATTTGATCTGGAAAGAACGGATCGTATCATGGAGAGAGTGCTGCCGAATCAGGGAAACGCGAACATTGAAGATCGGACTGGAATCCAGACTACAACGGATCTAAATCCAGTCAATCAGCAGAAAACGGAGTCAAAGGTTCAGTTAAATATTCAGCCTGAAATGAATACCGAGTCTGGTGCCGTATGCCCGCTCTGCGGAGACAGGGGGATCATCCTGAACGGGGATACTGCGGTACCCTGTTCGTGTATGGAGAAAAAGAGGATTGTAAACAGCTTTAAATATGCACGTCTGTCCAGGGAGCTGATGAACTGCCGTTTTGAAAAATTCAGCCTAGAATACTATCGGAACACCCAGCAGGATCAGGAAGATTACCTGAATGCCCAAAAAGCACTGAGGGCCGCCAGGGAGTTTGTAAAAAATGTCCGGACAAATCCCCATGAAGTCGGGCTGCTCTTCACGGGTTCCGTCGGAAGTGGCAAAACGTTTTTGGCAGCTTCCATCGCGAATGAGATTCTGGAAAATAATCACAAGCTGCTCTTTTTGATTGTCCCGGACCTTTTGGATGAACTGCGCGCTACATTCAGCAATAAAAGTGAAAATACGGAATACGACTTGCTGGATATTGCCAGAACCGTACCAATTTTGATTCTCGATGACCTGGGTGCGCATAATTATACCGAATGGTCCCGCAACCGGATCTACTCTATCTTGAATTACCGTATGAACGAGCAGCTGCCGACTGTCATTACGACCAATCTTGATTTTGATGAGATCGATCATTATTTGGGAGAACGGACCTGCTCCCGGCTTCTTCAGATGTGCAGGATTTTCCGCTTGTCTGCACCGCAGGACATCCGGATGCAGAATTATTTAAAACGGGAAGGATTAAAAAAGGATAAAAAATAAGAGTACAATCAGAAAAACGCTAAGATATTTTCCTAAGCTGTCTGCTTAAGGCGAATTTCCTCAAACCATAAGGATTTTTCGGGTATAAACCTATGCATGTCCATGAAAAGCATGCATAGGTTTTCTATTAGAAATGGTTTTATGGAGGTGCAGACACTTGGCTAAATTCTTCATTATTAAAAGAAGGTATTTGTTTGTCGGAGGACTGGTCATATTGGTTGCTCTTATTGGCCTTATGGGCAGCTTGATCGGAAATACGGAGATCGTTTCCACTCCGGAACAAACAGAACCTGAGATTAAAATTGTAAGTATTGATTTTGATCCTCAAATTGTCATCCGGGACATCACTTATGGGGAGGAAATGTTTAAGGGAGTTCAGATCCTACCGGCAAGTCATTTTAAAGTCTCTGCGATCATTCAAAACATGACCGAGAACACGATGACCAATGTGCCGGTTGTCCTGACCATTCAGTCCCTGGAAGATAAAAACAAACAGATCAGCAAGGAAGGGATTATACCGACACTGGAACCCGGAGCAACAGCTAAAATTGCCTTTGAAAATATTGAAGCATTAGGTGATGCAACCGGTAAGAGTGCGACGGCAGGCCAGCATGAGATGGTACTGGCGATCAAAGCCAATCTTGAAGGCGGTGCGTCTCAAAATACGGAAGCCAGGGTGGTTTTCAATGTCGATTCGTCAATAAAGTCCTGACTTTATCGAACCATGTAACCGTAGTAAAACAAAGTGTAAGGAAAAATCATTGCTTAGAAGCTTATAAATATAGTATCATTAAGTGCCTGGTACCTTGTTATCCAAAAAATTCTTGGTACAAAGCACTTATTTTTTTTTGCCTTGCCAAATAGTATAATAGAACTGTTGACCGATTTCTTGATGGAGTAAAGAGACTAAATGAAAAGAGCCATACTGATTAGCCAGGAAAAACAAATTAATGAATTGAATGCCATCCTGCCTTTAGCCAATTATCAGGCGATTGCAAGGACCGACA
This sequence comes from Dehalobacter sp., assembly GCF_030063005.1. Taxonomy (NCBI): domain Bacteria; kingdom Bacillati; phylum Bacillota; class Clostridia; order Eubacteriales; family Desulfitobacteriaceae; genus Dehalobacter; species Dehalobacter sp. Next base: position 57,776 of record NZ_JAPDHR010000004.1, on the reverse strand, counting down.
GCGGTATAGAGGCTCTGCGCATAGCGCAGCGGGTTGAGCCTGACCTGATCATTTGCGGAGGGGATATCCATGGGATTTCGCCGCTTGATCTTGTTCAGAATCTCGTACACGCCAATATTTGTCCGGTTATTTTCGTGCTTGATCAAAAGGATTATGTGAACCTGGATTTTGCGCTGAAAACCAATGTCCACCATATCATGACGGCTCCGCTCAGAGCGATAGATGTCGTCTCCGGGATTGCCCAGGCTGAACACCGGTTTAACAGAGAAATAGAACTGCGCAAAGAAATGAATAAATTAAATGATGAACTTAAAACAAGAAAACTGGTGTATCAGGCAATTTTAATCCTGATTGCAGCCGGGACGGATGAAGAAACAGCCTATGCCTCGATTCGAACAGAAGCGATGACCTCAAGAAAAACAATTCGGGCAATCGCTGCCGAAGTCGTAAAAGGAACGTGGAGACCTTGATAACAAAAAAACAATTTCTGATCCGGTTCATCGTTGGGAATATGTTGTTGTTCATCCTCTTAGGACCTTTCATTGTTTTTTACGGTCCTTTTCATTCGTTGACTTATGTTACAGTCAGTACGATTCTGTCGTCCCGCCATCCTCAAGTCGCGGATTTTTTTTTAGCGGATCAAAAAATTGCTGAGATCACTCAGAAATATGGAAATACATCAGTTACCGTGGAACCTGTCATCCAGCATATTGACCATCAAATTGTGGATGAAGAAAACGGGATCAGGCTAGAGAATATTCAAGGTAAATATTTTAAAGGCATTGTCATGCTCGTACGTAATCCTCTTCAGATTGAAGTAGCGGCTACCAAAGAGATTGGCGTAGCCGGACAACGCTTATCAGAACTGGTCACTGCGGAGGGTGCGGTAGCCGGTATAAATGGCGGAGGCTTTTATGATCCGAATTCTCAGGGGAACGGCGCTTATCCGGATGGGATCACCGTCAGGGATGGGCAGCTCATTCATGAAAACCTGAACGCAGAAAGTAGTGCGAATCTGATCGGTTTTAATAAGGAAGGCAAGCTGATCCTCCGGACAGTATCTGCCCAGGAACTCTCGTCCGGACTGATCGGGAACTTAGGGATTCAGCAGGCTGTCAGCTTCGAGCCAAACCTTATCCTGAACGGAGAGCCTCAGATCAAAGGTGACGGAGGTCAGGGCCTTGCTCCCAGAACAGGAATCGGGCAAAAAGCCGATGGTACGGTTGTTTTTGTTGTGATCGACGGCAGACAGCCTGAATGGAGTATGGGAGCCACACTACGGGATCTGATGAATGTATTTATAGAATACGGGGCTGAAAATGCAGTGAATCTTGACGGCGGTTCTTCAACGGAATTGTTCTATCAAGGTCGGATTATCAATCAACTGTGGAACATCTACGGTGAACGTTATATGCCTACAGCTTTTGTGGTCATGCCAGGAAAGAATCAGAGTGGGGTGGGGCAGAATTGAAAAGACGATGGATGATCTGGCTGATAATGCTTTCCCTGGTCTTACAGCTTGCTGTTTATGCGCTGCTGAACTGGAAAGCAGATCAGCTGTTAAACCCTTCTTTGCACATTAATCAGGTTTATGTTTTGAAGACGGATCTCAGTCAGGCTGATAGTTTCATGCTGTCATACAATAAAAAGTTTTTGGCTTATCAAACTGGACGTTATCTTGAAGTCATTGACTTGACGACCAACACGAAAATTTTTGCGGAGAGTCCGGAAAAGGACACGGCAAAGATTGTTGGCTTCGCTTGGCTTCCGGACCGGAACGGTATGGTCTATCTGATCAGGGAGCAGAACAAGAACGCCGTAACAAGCTTATATTCAGTGGATTTCAGCACCGGCTCTTCTGAATTGAACAGCTTTAAACCGATGCTGGACAGGGAATTAAGTCTTGCGGTCGATCAGGTGCTGCAAATTGAAATGTCGACGTATACGAACAAGCTATTTATCTTGTTTAAGGATGACAATCAGACTCACCAGTTGATTACAATGGATATTATGAAGACCCTGAACAGGGTGAATCAGCAGGGAGAAGAAATTCTAAACATTGCGGTTTCCAATAAATTCGGCAGCATCTATGCAGAGAGCAGAATGGGGATGAACAAGACGATTGATGTTTATCAGGCCGGCAGTAAGAATCATATTTCTGTTGATCCTGAAGATACGCTGCTTGGCTGTCGTGACGACAAAATCTATGTTGGCAAAATCAGCGGGAACATTCTTCAGGAGGTGACCGTTTATCAAGTACAGCCATCCGGCCCGGCGATGACGGAAACCGTGGTCTGGCAAGGGGAGATTCCGTATGCGGAGACAGAAACAAAAATCAGCAATACGAATCAGGTCATGATCAAAAGCAAGGGACGCCTGGACGTCATTTCCGCTAACGGTAAACATCAATGGCTGAGATTACCGGATGTGTCCGCCACAAAATCCAATACGGTCATCATCTTAGCTCCAACGGGTGATTTGTACCTGGAGCTTTTGCCGGGAAACGAGAAGTCTGTTTATTACTGGAGGGAAGTATAGTTCATGTCAATTTTAAAGTTAACGAGGTACCATGATGGAGAATATGCCTGAAAAGGTTTTAAATGAATATAACCGGGCCCGCTTAAATGAAGAAGCAGTCAATATAGAAAAAGTATATTTCTATAAAACAGACAAACGCGTCAATCCACGGCAGGAAGAGCCGTTCCTGTTAACGCGCGGGGAACTTCCGGTGCTGGTGTCCGCCCCGCATGCGGTCAGGCATTACAGGCAGAAAAAGATCCTGATGTCGGATCAGTTCACAGGCTCCGTTGTCTTCCTGTTAAACAAATTGACGGGATGCCATGCCATAGCAGCAACAAAGCTCTACGGTGGAGACCCAAATGCCGACAATCCCTGCATGTATAAAGACCGGATCGCCAGCTTCTGCTGTGAAAAGAAAGTAAAGGTCGTTCTGGACATTCACGGGGCTGCCCGGGAGAGAGATTTCGATGTGGACCTGGGCACGAATCAAAAGAAGAACCTGCTTGGCAAGGTGAATATTTTGGAAATCCTGGAACAAAACTTCCGGGATTTCGGCTTAGCCAGAGTTTCGACGGACTTTTTTGCCGCTTCCGGCGCGAATACCGTCTCCCATTTTGTCTCACACGAACTGGGAATTCCGGCAGTACAGATAGAGATCAACAAACATTACCGGGTTCCAGCTCAAAATGGCCCTGGATTTCACCGTCTAATGGGTGCCCTGGCGGAAAGTGTAAAAGAATTAGCCCGAATACTGTAAACAGCCTTCCCGGACGCTTAATCCTGGACGCTTAAAAATTTTCCGATCAGGAAAATAATAGCCAGGCACTTCCCCTGAATTAATCAGATAAAATAAACCAACAATGATTAAGTTGGGGGAGGTATTCAATATGGTTCCGGGTATGAACTCATTAGCTCAGGATTTAGCCAAGGCGATCAACGGAGAGTATAGTGCGATTGCCTGTTATGCGAAGCTGGCAGAAAAAGCGCCGAATCACGAAGAAAAAAAGCGGATCATGGAGATCCGCCAGGATGAAGTGCGCCATTATCAAATATTCTCGCAGATATTTACTGAAATCACAGGGGTAAACCCAAACCCTCAGATTACGGAGAAATGTCCTGCTGCTTACAGGGAAGGTTTGAAGTCCTCTTTTAAGGATGAGCAGGAGACGGTTGATTTCTATTTGGATGTGGCTGAAAAAACCCAGGATCCTTTTATTAAGGAACAATTCAAAAGAGCCGCCGCTGATGAGCAGAACCATGCCGTGTGGTTCATATCGTTTTTAAAAAGATAAGAAAAAGCAGTTACAGCCCCATATGCCGCAGATCGTAGCCGGTGGGGCTCTGATAAATCCGCAGTTCAAACTCCGGGACAATGGCCAGGATATGGTCAAAAATATCGGCCTGGACGGTTTCATAGCTTTCCCAGGATGTATCCTTGGTAAACGCATAGATTTCGATCGGAATCCCGTACTCGGTCACCGGAAGCTGACGTGCCATCCGGGTCATTTCCGGGTGGATTTCCGGGTGGTTTTCAAGATAGGTCTGAAGGTAGGCCCGAAATGTACCAATGTTGGTAAGTCTTCTGCCGTTTACGAGCTGAGCAGGATCAATGTTATGTTCCAGGTTGTATTTCTCGAGTTCCAGTTTTTTATTCTTGATATACTCAGAAAGATATCGGAATTCCTTGAACTTCTCCAGCATATCATCGGTGCAGAAACGGATGCTGGAACTGTCAATAAAAATGGACCTCTTAATTCTTCTGCCGCCGGATTCCTGCATACCACGCCAGTTTTTAAAGGAATCGGAGATCAGGGTATACGATGGAATCGTTGTAATCGTATTATCAAAGTTTCTGACTTTGACGGTGTTCAGGGAAATGTCCGTAACGTCACCGTCAGCACCGTACTTGGGCATCTCTATCCAGTCACCGATCCTGAGCATATCATTGGAAGACAGTTGAATCCCCGCTACCAGACCCAGAAGAGAATCCTTGAAGATCAAGAGAATGATTGCCGTTACTGCTCCAATTCCGCTTAGCAGAAGGAGAGGGGAACGGTCAATAATCGTAGAAATGATCCAGATGCCACCGATGATCCAGACGACTATTTTCAGGGCCTGGACGATGCTGCGGATCGGTTTGAAACGGGAAGCTTCAAAAGTCTGATAAATATCGTCAATCGCGTCAAGCAAAGCAAGCATGGCCAATGTGCCGGCCACGATGATGTAAATAATCGCTATTTTTTGAATGGAAACGGAATATTCCGGGAACAGTCCGGCTACGGCGTAGATTACAATTGCCGGGATCATATGCGCCAGGCGTCTGAAGACTTTCCTGCCAAGAAGCTTATCATCCCAGAGGATTTTGTTTCGATGGATGTAGAAAGCAAGGATTCGCAGGAAAACTTGCTTTGTAACGATGAAGGCCAAAATACTGATCAACAGAATCATAACCACCGCTGCAGCATTCGCGATCAGGACTGCAGCCGTTTCTTCAATTCCTTTGTAAATCAGCCATTGATCCAGATTGAATATCATACGCACTACCTTTCAAATGTGGATGTGCCTATCGGCCCGCGTTCACGGTAGCTTTAGCTGTATCTTTAGCAGAGCCGGCGGAGGCATTACCAGCATTATCATCCGTTGGAAGCGCCTGGCTGGTATCCAATCCGCTGTCCACAGTAAGGCCTTTGTTATTGATGGTTGTGAGCTGATTTTCCAAGGCGTCAAGCATTTCCCTAATCTGCTTAATCTGGTCCAGTACACTTTGCAGCTCTGTTTTCGTGGTATCTGTTGCATTTGTCTGATCAGGATTTCCTGCATTATCAACAGGCGTTTCCTGCAGCGTATCCAAAGATGGGATATAACGGCCAAAGATTTCCTTCAGTCCTTCTTCAAGCGTTTCGGTCATCGTAATCTTATCTTCATAGACGATAACCACGCGTTTCAACTCAGGAATACTGCTGTTGGTCGTGGACTGCAGATAAATGGGCTCCACAAACAGGAAATTCCCGCCAATCGGCAATACCAGGAGATTTCCCCTGAGAACGCTCGATCCTTTTTGGTTCCATAATGCAAACTGTTGGGAAATTACGGGATCCTGATCGATTCTGGACTCAACCTGGAATGGACCGTCAATCTCCATATTTTTAGGCATTTTATATAAGACGAGTTTGCCGTAATTCTCGCCGTCCATCCTGGCGGCGAGCCAAGCGACAAGATTATTCCGACTGTTCGTAGTACTTGAGGCCGGGGTAAAAGGCTGCATCAGTACAAATTCTTCGTTCGTTTCCCCGGGCAGTTTCATGATCACGTAATAGGGTTCCACATTTTGTTCCGATGAACCGTAAATTTCCTTTGCAACGTTCCAGGCATCTTCTTTATTATAGAATACTTTGGTGTTGGTCATATGAAACGTGTTCAGCATGTCACACTGGATTTTGAACATTGTTTCCGGATAGCGCAGGTGCGATTTTATAGAATAGGGCATTTCCGAAATACTTTTAAATACACCCGGGAAAATCCTTTGATAGGTCTGAAGAATAGGATCTTCTTTGTCGACCGCGTAGAAATCAACAGTCCCGTCATAAGCATCGACAACGACTTTAACGGAATTGCGGATATAATTAAAATCCTGGGTGGAGTATTTGCTGGAGTAAGGAATGCTGTTCGTTGTCGTATAGGCATCAATGATCCATTTAATCTTGCCGTTGTCAATGATTGTATAAGGATCGTTATCATAGGTCAGAAACGGCGCCAATTTCTTGGCCCGCTCCAGAACATTCCGGTACAGAAGAAGCTTGCTTTCCGAAGTTACTTCTCCGGCTAGATAAAAACGCGGGGTCATCTGATGAAGAGACAGCATCAGTTTGTTAAAGGCAGTAAATGGGATACCTGTCTTGCCGGTATAGCTGCTTTCCGCATTTTCATTGCCTAGGGGATAATCAAATTCTTTGGATTTGGTGTTGGCGACGACCCAGTCATTCGTCAGTTCGCCAAAGTAGATTCGCGGTTCGGTAATCTTCAGTTCCGTATAGTCTGTTTGCGGCGGCACATTGCTTACTGCAAAAGCAGGAAGCCCTTTGGTGGTGACAGCATTGGCGAACGAAGCGGTTAAGCCGAAACCATGCGTGTATTTAAACCGGGTGTTAACAAAGGTCAAGGCTTTCGGATCGAGGTCCTGAAGCGAAATTTCCCTCGCCGAGAGCATTACCTGGCGATATGTATCACCAATCTTGTAGCGGTCCACATCAATATCATTAAATTTATAGTACTGGCGTATCCCTTGTTTTTGCGCGTAGATCTGCTGCATGGGGCGGGGATCATTCAGGCGGATATTATTCAGCGTTCCGAGTTCGTTTTTTAAGTCTTGTGCAGTAACCGTCTCAACCCCGGTGTAATCCTGCTCCTTAATTTTATCCAAACCGTAGGCGTAGCGGGTCATTTGGATTTCACTGGCAATATACGGCGCTTCTTTTTGCAACTCGTTTGGAACGACAACCAGGGACTGGAGCATGCTAGGAAAGATACCGGAAGTGAAAAACGAAAAGACAATCAAAAACGAGACCGGCAGGGTCAACAAACGGGAATCTTTTCGGAAAAAAGCGATAAGGGAAAACAGGAAACAGACCAGGCTCACAACGACGAGGATTTTAAAGACTGGAAGCGAAGCGTAAATGTCGCTGTATCCGGCACCGACGACGTGACCTCGATGCGAGTAAACGATTTCATAGGCGCTGATATAGTAGCCAAAGCCTTTCAGCGCAAAAAGAAGGGTTAAAAGGATTCCAAGATGCCTTCTGGCTGTGGGACTGATTACAACAGCATCTTTCTTCCAAAACCGGATGGAATGGAAGCGGACGACCCCGGTCATAATATAAAAAAGCGCGGTAAACAGGGTTAAAATAAGGATTGGGGAGAAAAACGCGTTATAAATGGTCTCAAAGAAAGGAAGTTTAAACACAAAGAAACCAAGATCCTGATTAAACAGCGGGTCGGAATAATGAAAGGAAGAGGCATTCACAAAGGACAGAAAATCAAGCCAGCCGGTAAAACCGACGATGAAACTCACAATAATACTGACCACGGCAGATAAGACAAGCAGGGAAACGGTAACCCTGCGCGGACTGACAGCAGGCGGAAGATTGACCTCTTCGACCAGTCTGATCCTTTTGCGGAATCTTTCATTGTAAAACGTAGTAAACGCATGTCTTCCCGACATCAGTGTCACGAAAATCACTAAAAACAACATCGTTCCGTTAATGGCCTGAATGAGTACTTTGCTGAAGAACGGTGTCCAGAAAAGAGTTGCGTACCCTAAGTCGGTAAACCACAGCCAGTCTTCGTAGAATCCGCTCAAGGCCGAAAGCACAGCAATAATAATGATGAGTAAAACGAGTACCTTGAGAACAGGTTTAAAAATAGATTTTCCGCGCATATTTCCCTCCTGAGTTAAATTGTTCAAATCACAAAAAATATATGTAAACTTCTGCTTCATTTATTTTTTGTTGTTGGCAATATATTCATAGTTTATCATAAAATTCATCTTATTGGCTTCCTGAAAATAAATTTCTGAGCTATACTTTTAATAAACAAGAAATTAACCTGAGAATAAAACAAAAGGTTGGTGCAGCAATGTATGATCTGATTATTATCGGAGGCGGCCCCGCAGGGCTTACGGCGGCCATTTATGCGGCAAGGGGCGGATTAAAAACAGCAGTTGTCGAATCCATGATGCCGGGCGGGCAGGCAGCGGCAACAGAAAAAATTGAAAATTATCCGGGATTTCCGGAAGGGATTACCGGCTTCGATTTGATGAATGCTTTTTATAAACAAGCCATGAATCAGGGCGCCGAATTCATTTTCGAACCGGTCCTGCAACTGGATCTTCAGAAAGAAATGAAGACGGTTGTGACCGGACAGCAAACCCTCGAAGCGAAAGCGATGATCATTGCTGCCGGATCCAAGCCGCGTTTTTTGGGCGTAGCGGGAGAAGATACCTTTCACGGACGCGGCGTATCGTATTGTGCCACTTGTGATGGGGCGTTTTATAAAGGAAAGAAAGTCGCTGTCATCGGCGGCGGAAACGCCGCGCTTGAGGAAGGTGTCTACCTGACAAAGTTTGCATCTGAAGTCTATATTGTTCATCGCCGAAAAGAATTCAGAGCTTCGCAGATCGCAGCCCAGAGGGCGAAAGAAAACCCGAAGGTTAAGTTTGTCCTGGATAGTGTTGTCCAGGAGATCGCCGGTAAGGATAAAGTACAAAAAATAATTCTTAAGAATGCCGGTTCCGGGGCTGTGGAAGAAATCGAGGTTGACGGTGTCTTTATTTATATCGGCACCGAACCAAATACCAAGTTTACGTCAGAATACTTTGAAGTCGATCAATATGGGTATATTATCACAGATGCTTTGCTGAAAACAAATATTACTGGGGTCTATGCGGCCGGAGATATCCGTAATACCCCTTTGAGGCAGGTTGCAACCGCAGTCGGGGATGGAGCGCTTGCGGCAGTTCAGGTTGAAAAGTTTCTGGCGAAAATGGAATAGAAACACGTAAAAATAATCAGACAATTATTACCATGTACAGACACTTTAGCAGTGTTTCTCCATATCCTATAACAAAAAGGAGGTATGGAGATGTACTTCGGAAGAAAATCCGGCTATATGAATCAGCCGCCGGCTGTAAATATGATGAATCAGCCTGATATGACCGGTATGATGAATCAGCCTGAGATGACTGGTATGATGAACCAGCAGGATATGATGGGCATGATGAACCCGGAAATGATGTCTCAGTATGAACAGATGGGTCCTGAAGGCATGTATGCGGAGCAGACGCAGTCAGGGTATACCTGCGATCCATGCGGCTGTACACCTTATTATGAACACATGGAGGTTCATAAGCCGCTGCCGGAAGTTTATGTCGTTCAAAAAGGGGATACCGTTTACAAAATTGCGCAGAGATATGGACTGGATTGGCGTGAACTTGCTGGGTATAACCATCTAGGCAATCCCGATCTTATCTATCCCGGTGAAAGACTTTTTATTCCTCCCAGATATTAAGTGAATCATGTTCCCGCGTCAGGTGCGGAGGACAAAACCGGCAGCCGGATACACATTCAGGGCTCTTAAGGTGCACACATTCCGGCTGCCGTCTTTCTCATGAATTTTCTAGTGAATGCCGATAAACATGGGCATTTTTAATCATTATGATGATTGGTGGATGGAATGAATACGACATATAAGGAAGAATGCGCTTCTCCTCTTCTTGCAGCGCCAAAGACAAAATTTACATTGAATGCTTTCGTTTAATTGGGGGAGAATAGATTCAAGCTCACAGATCTTAGCAAGGTGGTTTTTATTTAATTGCCATCGATAGTTAAGATTATGTGAGCTTTTGATGTTTTGGATCTTATCAACTTGAAAACATATGGTAAAATAGAAGCAGAGCATCATGACAGGAAAGGAACAACACCGTGAAAAAAACGAAGCAGTATTTTTACCGGGAGTGGGTTATCTATGGCCTGCTCATCGGTTTGAGCGTTTTAATATTAGGAAGACTGTTTTACCTCCAGGTTATCAATTCCGCAGAGTTAAAGGCCAGAGGTGCGGATTTCCAGGCGATAAGACAGACCATGCTTTATGAGCGGGGAACCATTATGGATGCACAGGGCAATGTGCTGGCGAAAAGTGTGCCGGTGAAGGATGTCTATGCCGATCCGAGAATGCTGGATAAATCCATTGCCAAGGATAAAACGCTGACAAGCGAACAAATATTACAAAAAAAAGAAAAAATCGCTGAAAATATTGCGGCCATTTTGGGGGAAGATAAAAATGATATTCTTACCCTACTGCGAAAAGACTTGGCATGGGTCAGCCTGAAACGGCAGGTAGATATCAGTACGGCGGAAAAAATTAAAGAACTTGATATTCAAGGGATCGGCTTCAGTGATAATTATAAAAGAAGCTATCCGGCAGGGGAGATGGGAGCGGCGATCCTTGGTATTGTCAATATGGCTGGAGACGGGGTTGAAGGTCTGGAGTATTCCTACAACGCCGAGCTTAAAGGGGAAGCAAATCTAGAGAATCCGGTAGAAACGGATCAAAACAATGAGATTCAGGATAATGTACAGTCAGGGGACAATTTAACCCTGACCCTCGATTCCACCATTCAGCATCTCATTGAACACGAACTGGATGATATTGTCGCAGAAACCAAGCCACAGAGAGCGGTTATCCTGGCCATGGATCCCAAGACCGGCAAAATACTCGGTATGGGCTCCAGACCGTCCTATGATCCGAGCAACTATGCCTCCACCAAACCGGATCAAAGGAAAAACCTGGCCATCAGCATGATTTATGAACCCGGGTCCACGTTTAAAATCATCACCGGATCGGCAGCACTCGAAGAAAATGCCATTAATACGACCCAACTCTTCAAAGATCCGGGCTATTGGGTTGTCGGGGGCCGCAGGATCACAAACTGGGATTCCGACAAAAAGGCGCATGGCAACATTACTTTCGTCGATGGCATGAAGCTGTCTTCCAACGTTGTACTTGCCCAGGTCGGACAAAAACTAGGCAGAGACCTATTCTATACATACTTAAAGTCTTTTGGCTTCGGAAGTCTGACAGATATTGATATTTCCGGTGAAGAAAGGGGCCTTTTGATTGACAAGAGCAGGGTCAAAAGCCTTGAACTGGCGACCATGTCGTTCGGTCAGGCCAACCTTGTCACCCCGATCCAGCTCTTAACGGCGATCTGTGCGGTGGCCAACGGAGGCCAGCTCATGCAGCCGTATATTGTAGAAAACATTAAGAATAAGGACGGGGAGATCGTCAGTAAAACCCAGCCGAAGATTGTCCGTCAGGTTATTTCCAAGACAACCAGCAAGACCATGAGCGATATCCTCGTGAGTGTCGTAGACAGCGGTACCGGAAGCCGGGCTAAAATTCCCGGTATCAAAGTTGCCGGCAAAACGGGAACAGCCCAGAAAATTGATCCTGAAACCGGGAAGTACTCGGATACCGATTATATCGTCTCTTTTGTCGGCTATGCTCCGGCCAACGATCCAAAGATCGCCGTACTGGTCGTTATTGATACACCGCATGCACCGGTCATCCAGGGGGGAACACTCGGTGGACCACGCGTTAAAAATATTATCGAGGGCACTTTACAATATTATGGCGTGCCGGTTTCCGCTGAGACCCCGAGTGATCTTACCAAGGTTGACCCTGACGTTCTGGCGGAGCAAGCGGCCGCGAAAAATGGTAATACGGAAGCAGACAAGAACAGTCCCCCTGCCAGACAGGCTGGAGAAGGCGAAGTGCTTGTACCAGATCTGAAAGGACTGACCATCAGACAAGCCGGCGAATTACTAGGAAAACTGGATTTGCGCTATGAATTTGGCGGCAGCGGCCTCGCCTATAAGCAGTCACCGGAGGCCGGCAAAGTTGTCAATCGGGGAGATACGATCGAAGTTCTGTTTGGGACAGGTGAGTAGCTTCGATTGAGGGCTAACAGGGTACTAAGGAAAGGAAGATGCACGTGTTAAAAAATTCCTTCGAGCTTGCGCGGGAACTTACCTGTTCGTTGACGGAAATGACAGGTGTTTCCGGATATGAACAGGGTTTAAAAACAACACTTCAGGATATTTTTGCGCCACTATCGACAGAGACTTTCTCTGATTTTATCGGCAATTTCTATGCGGTTAAGAAAGGAGAGCACAGCGGGAAACATTCCGTAATGCTCGCTGCCCATATCGATGAGATCGGGTTGATGATCACCCATATTGATGAAAGAGGATTTTTACACTTTGCCACGCTCGGCGGAATTGACCAGAGAACCTTGCTTTATCAGGAAATCCTGGTACACGGAAAGGAAGATCTGCGTGGCGTAGTTTGCCTGGGATCTTCCCACAAGGACAGCAAGAAGCGGCAGACCCTCGATATAGAGGACCTGGTGATCGATATCGGTTTTAATGATGCAGCGGCAGCTCAAATGGTTAAACCGGGAGATATCGCCAGCATCAAAAGGGGCCCGCTGCAGCTGCTTAACGACAGAATATCCGGCAAAGCGCTTGACGACAGAGCTGGAGTCGCAGTACTGGCGGTATGCCTGAACGAACTGATGGGTATGAAACATCAGCATGATGTGGTAGCGGTCGCTACGGTTCAGGAGGAAGTGGGTTTAAGAGGAGGGCTTACCAGCTCGGAGCGGCTTTTGCCGTCGCTGGCAGTTGCCGTTGATGTGACGCATGCCCAAACGCTGGATACCAAAAGTCAGGTTTCCGCTGAACTGGCGAAAGGACCGGTGATCAGTCTAGGCCCGAATATCCATCCCTGGGTCTACGCCAGGCTCTCCGACAGTGCGCAGCAGAACAGGATTGTCTGTCAGCGGCAGGCAGTTCCAGGAGCGACAGGCACCGATGCCAGAGTGATTCAGCTGACCGGTTACGGCATACCGACCGGGTTGGTGTCCATACCTCTCCGGTATATGCATACATCCGTCGAGACGGCCTCGCTGCAGGATATTGTTGAATGCGGCAAGCTGCTGGCGTATTTCATTACATCGTTGCCGGAAGAATTGGAGGAAATCTAACATGCTGTTAAAAGAATTATCTGAGCTTAACGGCGTATCCGGTAATGAAAAGACTGTCAGGGATTTTATCCTGGAACATCTTAAAGACCGACTCCAAGAAAATTTGAATTCGTGCAGGACGGATCATATAGGAAACCTGCTGGTAGAGAAGAAAGGGGCCGGCAAAGAATTCGGTGAAAATTTGCCAAAAGTCCTGGTCTGCGCCCATATGGATGAAATCGGCCTGATGGTTACGGAAATTACTACGGATGGCTATCTGAAGTTTCAGACCGTCGGCGGTGTTGAACCGGGAATTTTGATTGCCAAGACCGTCGTATTCGACAGCGGTCTGCAAGGCGTCATCGGTTTGAAAGCCGTTCATTTGCAGAAAACGGAGGAAAGAAAAAAAATCCCGGATATCGAGGATCTCTACATCGATATCGGGGCATCTTCCAAGGCAGAAGTAGAAAATGTTGTGAAACTGGGCGATTACGTCACGTTCCCAACAGTATTTGAAGAGATTGGTTCAGGACTGTACAAAGGCAAGGCCCTTGATGACAGGGTAGGCTGCGCGGCGGTCATAGAGCTCTTAGAACAGGATTATCCCTGTGATCTGACAGCTGTATTCACAGTACAGGAGGAGGTTGGCCTGCGCGGATCGAAAGTGGTAAGCAATTATCTTCAGGCAGATCTGGCCCTGGTTGTTGAGGCGACAGGCGCTGCAGATTTTACTGAATCCGAACGGGAAAACTGGATTGTCACACTAGGAAACGGTCCAGCCTGTTCGCTGATGGATTCCGCAACCGTCTATAGACCTGGACTCGTCCAAAAAGTGATGGCTGCAGCTGCAAAAAATAATATTCCGCTCCAATTCAGACAAGGGGCTGCCGCGGCCAATGATGCAGGAAATATCCATCAGGCCGGTATCGGCATACCTACGATTACACTCAGTGTACCGTGCCGGAATATCCATACGATGAGCTCCATTATTTGCCTAAAAGACTATCAGCACTGTATACAGCTTCTTCAATGCATTTTAAACGACATTCACGATTTCTTAAATTTTAATATTTCTTAATATAGTCTGAGGACCACAGTTCGGTGAAAAGCGAAGCTGGATGCGGAGCGCGGCTCTTTGCGCCAAGGATGGCATAAGAGCCGAAAAGCGGTATTGTGGGCCTCGAACTTACCCGAGAAAATACATCTAATGGAATCCCTGATAAGAAGTAGGAGGCTCTTTATGACAGATACAAAACCTTTAGACTCTTTAGATTTCACCTTACTTCAGCAGCTCACCCAGACTTTTGGTCCTTCAGGCCAAGAACATAACGTTGCGGCGCTGATTTTAGACCAGACAAAAAATGATGCTGATACCGCTTATACGGATACGTTGGGTAATCTGATTGTCAGAAAAAAAGGCCAGGGAAAGAAAATGATGATTGCCTGCCATATGGATGAAGTCGGCATCATGGTTACCCATATCAATAAGCAGGGCTATCTGTATTTTGCACCGGTTGGCGGTTTACGAGATCATGTTCTGCTCGCGCAGCGCTTTGTTTTTGCCAACGGAACAGTAGGTGTCGTCAGCCGTGAAGAGAAAAAGAAGCCGGATGAAAATTCACCGGAACGGCTGTTCCTCGATCTTGGAGCAACCAGTGAACAAGAGGCCAGAACGATGGTTCGGGAAGGCGATATGGCCGTATTCTCCGGAGCTTATCATGAGACCAAAGACTGTATGATCTCCAAAGCGCTGGATAACCGGGCAGGCTGTTTTATCGCCTTGGAAGTATTGAAAAGAGTCAGCAGCCAGAATGATTTGTACTTTGTGTTTACTGCCCAGGAAGAAGTAGGCGCGCGCGGAGCAAAAACAGCCGCCTACGCGCTGGAACCGGATCTCGCTTTGAATATCGATACGACGTTCAGTTTTGATATGCCCAGGGAATACGAGGTGCCGCGGACTTCTCTGAATAAAGGTATTGCGATTAAAGTGATGGACAGATCGATCGTCGTATCTCCCCAAATTAAAAACTGGATGGCCGAAATCGCCAAACAGCACGAGATACCCTATCAATGGGAAATCATTACAAAAGGAGGTACCGATTCCGGACCAGTTCACCTGACCAAAGGCGGGATCCCTACCGGGGGCTTGGCTGTTCCAGTCCGGCATCTGCATACGCCAGGGGAAATTGCGTCTAAAAACGATATTAGATCCGGTATATCGCTGTTGCTTGCCTTACTTGAATAAGAGAGAGTAGGAATAACATGAAAGATAAAATCAAACAAATCCTGAATCAGATTCAGGACAGTCAGATTTCAATCGATGAAGGCTTGCAGCAGCTTGAGCAGATGTACAGCTGTGACATGGGCTATGCGCGTTTGGATACTCACCGTCAGTATCGTAAGGGGTTTCCGGAAGCAATCTTTTGTCCGGGCAAAACGACAGACCAAATTGTTCAGATTGCCAAAAAACTGCATGAGGTTTCCGATCAGAACGTACTCGCAACAAGGGCCGGCAGGGAAGTCTATGAGGCCGTCTGCCGGGAGATCCCGTCGACTGAGTTCAATGAAACCTCCCGCACGATTGTGATCAGAAAAGGGGTTCAAAGGTCTGTTGGCAATATCCTCGTTGTGAGTGCAGGTACTTCAGATCTGCCAGTTGCCGAAGAGGCAGCTGTAACCGCGGAAGCTATGGGCAATAAGGTCGAACGCATGTATGATACAGGCGTAGCAGGTCTTCACCGACTATTGTCCCAATCGGAGCGGCTGCAGCAGGCCAAGGTGCTGATTGTTGTCGCCGGGATGGACGGCGTGCTGCCAAGTGTTGTCGGTGGACTGGCCGCCAGTCCGGTCATCGCGGTCCCAACAAGTGTCGGTTATGGCGCGAATTTTGGCGGACTCGCCCCTTTGCTTACCATGCTGAACAGCTGCTCGGAAGGAATCGGCGTTGTTAATATTGACAACGGGTTTGGAGCCGGGTATCTGGCTTCGCTGATTAATCAGGCGGGAATATAACCAGACCTAAAAAATAAAAGAATTTGTAAAATTATTGCGATAATTATCTTAGTCTTAAATGGAGGAAGGAGGGGGAATCATGGGAAGCAGCGGAATGGATATTCTGTTATTCTTTACAATCTATTCTTTTTTAGGCTGGATGCTGGAATCGGGGTTTGCCTGCATCGTCCATGGAAAATTTATCAACAGGGGCTTTTTAGCCGGATTCTTTTGTCCGCTTTATGGTTTCAGCGCTGTTTTAGTGCTTCTTTCTTCCGAATGGGCGAGTTCCGTCTTTGGAAGCTCACCGGCCGCAGTACTGATCAGTATTTTGATGGCTGTCCTGGTTGTTACCGGATTGGAATATCTGACGGGGTTTCTTCTGGAAAAAATATTTCACTACAAATGGTGGGACTACAGCAATAAAACCGCCAATCTAAAGGGGTATATCTGTCTGGAATATTCTGTACTCTGGGGTTTGCTGGCCTTTGTGCTGCTCCAGTATGTTCATCCGGTCATTTCTGCAAGGGTATTCTTGATACCGGTGGAAGTCAAGGCGTATCTGGTCATTGCGTTTGTTGTCTACTTTTTCGCAGATACAGTGAAATCTGTCGGCGATGCGCTGAATCTCAGGGAAGTCATTCTGAATTATGCCAACGTCCCCGTAATCAAATATCGAGAAAAGGTATTGAAATACAAACGGTTTTTTCTGGCTTTTCCACTCCTGATGGTTTTGAATGCGGGTATCATTAACCGTGATGTAAGGAGCATCCTGAATGAAAGGCTTAACAAAATTAAGATCGAACTTAAAGACAGGTTTCAGTGATTTCGATGAATACCGGGACTGTATTCAGGAATTGATCATTAACGAAAAACTGTATGTCATGGAGAAGTATATTCATCATAAGCATATTACCTGTCTGGAACACAGCTTTTCCGTGTCCTACACCAGTTTTATTCTTTGCCGTAGACTGGGGCTCGACTTCCGGTCTGCGGCGCGGGGCGGACTCCTGCACGACTTTTTTCTGTATGACTGGCATACGACGAAACCGGAAAAGGGGTTGCACGGATTTACCCATCCGTCAGCTGCCCTGGAAAATGCCGGAAAGTATTTTATTTTGAATGATGTGGAAAAGGACATTATTGTCAAGCATATGTGGCCCTTAACTGTGAAACTGCCGCGCTATACGGAATCGTTTGTTGTCGCCTTCGCAGATAAATACTGCGCACTGTTTGAAATCATTATTCCAAGATCGGCGATAGCAAGGAAGGATTGTTTAAAAACGTTGATGATCACTAACCACAATTAGAGAGAAAATAATAAACCAGGATAGTATCTCATTAGGTTATCCTGGTTTTTTCATGCAGTAATCCTTGAAATTTCCTGAAAGATTTGTTCTTTTCTGGGGACGCTATGTTCATATGCAATTTCAAAACAAAAATGTGCGAATTAACATTTTAAAGCAGGAATATGTTCATTTACACGGAATATATATGTTTAAATAAACATTTGGAGGATGATATTTATGTCCGTTAAAGTAGCAATCAATGGTTTTGGCAGAATTGGAAGGCTTTGTATGAGAGCTTTCCTTGAATCTTCAGGGGATTTGGAAGTCGTTGCAGTCAATGATCTTGGCAAAGCAGATATGCTGGCGCATTTGCTGAAATACGATTCTACCCACGGTACACTGCCTTACGATGTTATCGTCGAAGATGGTGTGATGAAGGTCAAAGGAAGCACCATCAAACTTTTGGCCGAAAAAAACCCGGAAGAGCTGCCCTGGAAAGAACTGGGCGTCGATGTCGTGATTGAATCGACCGGAAGATTTGTGGACAGGGAAGGCGCAGGTAAACACCTGAAAGCAGGGGCTAAAAAGGTTGTTATTTCGGCACCCGGGAAAGATGAAGATCTCACGATTGTGATGGGTGTCAATGACGACAAATATGATCCGGCCAAACATCATATCATTTCCAACGCTTCTTGTACCACCAACTGCCTGGCTCCTGTTGCGAAAGTGATTATGAAAGAATTTGGCATCGAGCACGGAATGATGACGACAACGCACTCCGTAACCAATGACCAGAGAATTCTAGACTTTGAGCATTCTGACTGGCGCAGAGCCAGAGCTGCATTCCAATCAATGATCCCGACAACCACAGGAGCGGCAAAAGCTGTGGCCCTTGTTTTGCCGGAACTCAAAGGAAAGCTGAATGGTCTGGCAGTAAGAGTCCCGACACCGAATGTGTCTTTGGTCGATTTTGTTGTGAATGTCAGCAAAGCGACGACGAAGGAAGAAGTCAATGCCAAGCTTAAACAGGCTGCAGAAGGTGAGCTTAAAGGAATCCTTTCCTATAACGAACTCCCCCTTGTTTCGAGCGATTATAACGGCAATAATGCCAGTTCGATTGTTGACGGACTGTCCACAATGGTTATCGGGGATAAGATGGTCAAAGTCCTGGCCTGGTATGACAATGAATCCGGCTATTCGAACAGGGTGATCGATGTGATCAAGATGATGGCTGCCCGCGGGTTTTAATTAATATCTTGGGTAAATAACATTTTTAGTATCTCGGGCCTGTCTGCATGCCACAATTCCGCTTCCAGCCGTTGTGTCCTCCTTGACACAAACGGCTGCGCTACGCGTCCTGCTTCGCTTGACGCTGGAATTGTGGCACGCAGACAAAATCTGGAGTAATGTAGATGAATCTTTGCATGACAGTTTATTTTTCGTAGGCAAATTAAGTATGTCGTGTTAGCCAAATTCAGTAAGAGAGGGCGATATGATGCGAAGAACCAAGATCATTTGTACGATCGGTCCCGCCAGTGAGCATCCGGATAAGATCAGACAGCTGATTCAGTCCGGCATGAATGTGGCCAGACTTAACTTTTCTCACGGCAGTCATGAGGCGCATGGAAAAACAATTGTGAACCTCAGAGCTGCTGCAGAACAAACCGGTGTTAATCTGGGGATCCTGCTGGATACCAAAGGTCCGGAGATTCGTACAGGCTTGGTTCCTGAGCAAGGGGTCCATCTGGAAAACGGAAGCAGCTTTATGCTTGATCAGGATGAAAGCCTCGGTTCAGCTGAGCGGGTCTTTGTGACCTATCCGGATCTCTGGAGCGAGGTTGTGCCCGGAAATCATATTCTGCTGAGTGACGGGCTGCTTGACCTGGAAGTCACCTCAGCTGAGAATGGACAAATCACGACGATCGTCAGGAACGGGGGCCTGCTAAAATCCCAAAAAGGGGTCAATGTTCCCGGCGCCAGCATTCAGCTGCCGGCTCTCACGCTGAAAGATATCGAAGATATTCAGTTTGGGCTGCGAAACGGGATTGATTTTATCGCGGCTTCCTTTACCCGCAAGGCTTCGGATATTCTGGAAGTGCGGAAGGTTGTCGAGGAAGCGAACGCTGCGGTAAAGATTATCGCCAAGATTGAAAGTCATGAAGGCATACGTAATATCGACAGTATTTTGGAAGTTGCCGACGGTATTATGGTAGCCCGGGGAGACCTCGGCGTGGAGATCCCGGTGGAAGAAGTCCCAATTTTTCAAAAAGAGATTATTTGCAAATGCAATGCGTTGGGCAAAACAGTCATTGTAGCGACGCAGATGCTGGAATCGATGACGCACCAGCCGCGTCCGACCAGAGCAGAAGCAAGTGATGTTGCCAATGCAATTTTAGACGGCACGGACGCGATCATGCTCTCCGGTGAGACTGCAGCCGGTGAATTTCCGGTCGAAGCGGTACAGACAATGGATAAAATAGCGCACAAGGCTGAAGGGATATTTTTTAAGACCAGTGCCCCGTTGGAAAAAGGACGCAATATTGCCGACGCGATCGGTCATGCCAGTTATACCATAGCAGCGGATCTGAACGCGGCCGCAATCATTACGCCGACCCAGTCCGGCAAAACAGCCAGAATGATTTCCCGTTACCGGCCGAAGTCGTTGATCATCGCAACAACGCCTTATCCCGAAGTAGCGAGAAGCCTGACCCTCAGCTGGGGTGTTCATACCATCATTGTCCCGGAAAGTACAGGAACGGACCAACTGCTTTCCGTTGCCGTGACAAGATCTTTGGATCAGAAATTGATTCAAACCGGCGATGTTGTTGTGCTGACTGCGGGTGTCCCGGTCGGTAAAGTTGGCACGACCAATCTGATCAAAGTCCAGGTGGTCGGGAATGTGCTGGCAAGAGGTACAGGGATCGGACGAAGAGCTTATTCGGGGAAAGCAAGCAAAGCTAGCGATCCGGAGAAATTCAGCCAAGGGGATATTTTTATAGCACCTTTTACCGATGCCGAGCAGCTGCCGGTTATGGCGAAAGCCGGTGCAGTTGTGGTTGAACGCGGAGGACTGACCTCGCATGCAGCCATCGTTGCTTTGGAATATGGGATTCCGGCAATCGTCGGAGCGGATGATGCTGTACAGAAGATTCAGGAAGGTGTTTTAATTACTGTAGACGCCTTGTCCGGCGTTGTCTATGAGGGTTCCGTTGCAATACTATAAACAAAGAACTGGCAGATCTAATACCTTGTCATACTTAAATAAACTTTAATATGGCAATAGCATGAAATGCATATATAAAGCTGGAGGTGGGCAGTTGACAGCGGGCAGACAGGAAAAAATCAGATATTTGCTCCAAAAACACGGGCATTTGACGGTAGCGGAACTGGCTGCTGAGTTTAATGTTTCCGAAATGACCATACGCCGTGATCTTAAACAGCTTGCTTTGATGGGCTTGATTCAGCGGGAACACGGCAAAGCCGTTTATCCTCAAAACCCTCAAATTAAGAATACCGTCTTTACTACGCGGATCGGCGAAGCCCAAAGTGAAAAGCTTAGCATTGGCCGAGCAGCTGCTGGTCTGATTAATGAAGGAGAATCCGTAATTCTAGATTCCGGAACGACGACACTGGCGATTGCGCTCGCCCTTGACATAAAATGCACGGTTGTAACGAATTCCCTTGCCGTTGCCGAAATACTCAGTATGCGTGAAGATATCACGACCGTCTTAACAGGCGGGGAAGTGCAAAGCACGACCTATTCGCTGCTGGGGCCGATGACCAGGGAAAATCTAGATGGTTTCTATGCGGATAAACTGTTTCTGTCGGCGACAGGCATCAGCACGGAAAAAGGTCTTTCGACATCGAGCATGATTGAATCCGAAGTCAAACAGGCCATGATTACTTCGGCCAGGGAAGTTATTCTTGTCGCTCACAGTGCGAAACTTGGTCATATTCTCTACCATACATTTGCTAAATGGGAAAAAGTGAATCAATTTATCACAGATGCTGGAGCTTCTCCGGAACAAATAAAAAGAATTGAACAATATGGTGTAAAAGTCACGCTTACTTCTCCCTGAGCATTACTTTTCTTATACGCTAGCACCGAATATTGCACCGGTAATCATCGGGATCAACCAGATAACCCACACAAGAATACTGAATTTATGAAATTTACCAATCATTTGCTCATTGTTTTTCATCAAGACGACTGTTGCCCAAATGGCATGAAAAAACATAATGATAATCGCCGCGAGACCGGTGAGACCATGAAAAGTGAATTGAAGCAGGCCTCCTACCATAAGTCCCATTGCCCCAGTTCCAATGGTATCGCAGATCAGGCCGCAATAAAAGGTTATGACATGCCACCATTTCAGTCTGCGTTGAAAATGCTCGCTCCAGACGCCGATGCTGTAAATCAGTAAAGCTAAAGAAATGAAAACCATTCCGATTAAACCATACGTACTCATTAATAATCCTCCTGTATGATCCAGTTAATGCTACTTTGTAACTATCATATCAGAAAGAGGTAAAAATGGTAATATGTAATGATTGCCCATCTCTCGCAATCATTTTTTTTATCTGCGCAGAAGGGAACTTGTCCTTCGTTGTAGAAAATTATATAGCAGTTCAGAATTCAGGAGGAAATTAATGAATCAGCCACAATTCTTTGCAGGACAAAAACTTAATTTTACGACTAACTCCGAATTGTTTCACGACATCTATACTGCAGAAATAAAGAATGTATTCCCTGACCGCTTGGAATTGGCAATCACTTTACATAAAGGTTATCTGCTGCTGATCCCGATTGGTACCGTGATACGCTGGCTGGTTTCCGATTCGAAAATCGTCCTTACATCCGAAGTGATTTCCCGGCAGCCGGCTCAGCAGAGCTGGTGCGTTACGATTCCAACTGTCCAGAGACAGCAAAAAAAATCCAGAGTCATTGCGATCGGCAGCGGTAAGGGAGGAGTTGGTAAAACTTCACTCGCTATCAATTTGAGTATGGCTTTAAGCCAGCTTGGTAAAAGAGTCATTATCCTTGATGCCGATATTGGGATGGCCAATGTCGAATTATTGTTGAAATTGAATAATCCGCTGAACCTTACCCATGTCCTGAAAGGCGAGTGCACCTTAAAGGACATTCTGACTCCCGGTCCGGGAGGAATTAAGCTTCTGCCGGGTTCAAGTGGCATTTCATCATTAACAAATCTCAGTCCTCTTCAGTTTAACCGTATCATATCCGGATTTGCGGATCTGGAAGGTGAATGCGATATCTTTCTGATCGATACCGGAGCAGGTATTTCGGAAGTCGTACTTAAATTTTTGGAGGCTGCGGATGACCTGCTGCTGGTTACCACCACAGAACCGCACGCGATGATGGATACATACGGACTGACCAAAGCGCTGGCGTACCGCAATTCGAATATCCGTCCTTACCTGGTGATCAATCGCTGTGAAGATGAAGCCGAAGCGATAAAGTGCTGTGAAACATTTAAGAAAGCTTCGTCCAAATATCTCAAGCTGCAGCCGGAACTGCTTGGCTGGATTTACGATGACAAAAAAGTCACAAAATCCTTAAAGAGTCAAAACCCCTTATTTTTATCCCAGCCTAATTCTGAATATGCAGTTCAGGTCCTCAGCATCGCCAAAACGCTTCTTGGGAAAAGAGTCACCCATGAAAGGTCCACGGGAATTTTGTCCTTTATCAATAAAATTAAAAGAAATTTTGCCTAGAATATAAGGAATTTCTCAAGGAATAAACGTGTGAGCCAATGAATTGGAAAATTCCTGTATTTTCTTAAGGCTTAATTAATGGTATGATATAGCAGTGTACGAATGACAAGCTAAGGGAGGCGAGAATGATTAGTAGAAAGATAAACAAAAATTATCTGGACAAAATCATACAAAAATTTAAAAAAGTGAATACTGCAGAGGCTTTGGCTAAGCAAGCAAAAAAAATAAAATTTGGCATCGTGAACTTAGCAAATAAAATCGAATATAAAGAAATTTTTTCGAAGACGGCAGCAAAGATTAAAAATATTTCCTGGAAATCTCCAAAGACGATCGGGATCACCGTGCTGGCTTTGGCAGTGATTTTCAGTGGTTGTTTTTATTTTAGCTCGACAACTCCGGCAGTAGGTATTGTTGTAAACGGTAAAAACATTGGTTATGCAGCAAGTAAGTCTGAGGCTAAACGACTGGTTCAAGAGATTCTTACCCAGCAGGGGAACGCAGCCGGAACCGTTGCTCAGACCAGCGATACCATAGAATATAAAAGTCTAAGATTAAAGAATGAAGATTATACCGGGCCGGTGTCTAAAGATGTTTTGGCAAATGCCATTAAGCCGTACGTCAATGGCTATGGGCTACAGGTGAATGGCAAAGTCGTGGTTGTTTTAGCCAACGAACAAGACATCAATACTTTGTTGAAAAAGTATGAGGATTATCAGACGAAGCCTTCGAAAAATAATACTGTTTCTTCAGTTAAAATTGTCGAACCGGTCTCCAAAATTGCATCAAAGGTTCACCCGAGTGAAGTCAAGACAGTTGATGCCGCTTTGGAAATCTTGGTTAAAGGCGATGTGGCAGAAACCACGTATACCATTCAAGAAGATGATTCTTTATGGCTGATTGCCCGTAAGAACAATATGCTGACAGACGAAGTGATTGCTGCTAACCCGGGATTTACTGAAGACTCAGTAATTCAGCCAGGACAGAAAATCAAGCTTGTTCAAACAAAGCCTTACCTTACAGTACGAAGTGAAGGTACGAAAGTAGTCAGTGAGGTTGTTCCGTTTGATGTGCTTTCCAAGACGGACAGCAGTCTCGGCTACGGCAAGAGTATCATCAAGCAGGCGGGTAAAGATGGTGAAAAGGCCGTTACATATTCGTATGTTGAGGAAAATGGTAAAATGATCGAAAAGCAGGTTGTCAAGGAAGAAGTCGTCAATAAACCTGTAAATCAGATTGTTGCTAAAGGACCTGGCCGCTCAATTGTCTATGTTGGGACATCCCGCGGATCCGGCAGTATCTCCGGTTTAAGCTGGCCCATCAGCGGAGGTATTACCTCCTATTATGGTTCTCGTCATGGCAGCTTCCATACTGGAATCGACATTGATGGAGTTACCGGCCAGCCCTATTATGCGGCTGCTTCCGGCACCGTTGTAGAAGCAGGATGGGATGGCGGATATGGATACTGCATCATGATCGATCATGGTAATGGCGTATCTACCCGGTATGGTCACTCATCCAAACTATTTGTCAGTGTCGGACAAACTGTATCGAAAGGCCAAAACATCGGCAATGTAGGCTCAACCGGCAATTCAACAGGATCACATTTGCATTTTGAAGTAATCATTAACGGCAGTACTGTAAATCCTTTGAACTATCTCTAAAACAGGAATAAAATAGCGCTTGGACAAGCGCTATTTTTTTTAACTGTCTAGGTTATCGAAAAGCTGTACATTTTCCGATAGATCGAAGTGCAACCTAAGTTTTCTAAAAAACTTGACAAATAGGATGTAATTGGTAGGATTATTTATAATATCTTTTTTTGGATGGAGTGATAGCATGCCATTTCAGATCGTAGTAGACAGCGCTTCAGATATGCCAAGAGATCTAGCTGAAAAACTTGGGATTGTTGTTGTCCCGATGCCGGTAAATATTGATGGGGTTACCTATGCTGAAGGGATCGATATTTTTCCGGACAAGTTTTACGCTAACTTCAAAGACTATAAAGAACTCCCGAAGACTTCGCAGCCTAATTTGAATCTCTTAAAGGACGCCTACGAAAAAGTATTGGCTGAAGGTAAAGAGGTCATTGCCATACACCTGTCTTCCGGCTTAAGCTCAACTTGTCAAACGGCAGTGATGGTGCGGGAAATGTGCAGCGCTTCGGAGAAAATACATATCATCGACAGCCTTGGTGCATCTTTGGGATTTGGACTGCAGGCCATACTTGCGTCAGAAATACTGAAGCATACCGATACCTGGCAGGAGATTGAACCGCAAATCATGGAGATTAAAAATAAAATGCGGTACATTTTTACCATTGATACGCTGGAGTACCTTGTGAAGGGCGGAAGATTAAGCAAAACAGCCGGATTCGTCGCCGGACTTTTGGATGTCAAACCGATCCTGCACATGAATACGGAAGGAAAAATTGACGTATTTAACAAAGTCAGATCCAGAAAAGCTGCGATCCGCAAGCTTATTGAAATCATGAAAAATGAGATCGTTGAAGCAGAAAAGCAAGTGATCGGAATTTCTCATTCGGCATGTTTGGAAGAAGCCAAAGCCCTGGCTGAAGAAATCAAAAATACACTGCCGGTCAAAGACGTAATTATTAGTGATATTGGCTGTGTTGTAGGCAGTCATGTCGGACCGGGAACGCTGGCACTTTACTACCAGTCCGTTCCGAAGATGTAATAGAGGATTGATTGAATACATGTCGAACAAAATCAATAAGAAAGTGTGTACGATTTCGTATGGCTGTCAAATGTCCGAGCGGGATGCCGAGACCTTGACGGCCATTTCGGAAAAAAACGGGTACGCGCGCACCGAGAACCCTGAACAAGCCGATTTGATTATCATTAATACCTGCTGCGTCAGAGAAAGCGCCGAAAATAAAATTATTGGCAAAATCGGTCAATTGAAAAAACTGAAAGAAAAAAAACCGCAGCTCAAGATTGCGGTTGCCGGATGCATGATTCAACAGCCCGGCCTTCTGGAAAAACTCCAAAAAAGAGCCCCTCATGTCGATATCTGGACAGGGACCTTTGATCATCATCAATTTGAAGGTTTGCTGAGAACAGCGGATCAGGGCGGAAAAGCCTCGCTTGTTTCCGAGGCGGCCTGTGAAACCACTGAGGTTGTTCCTTTGGCTGAAAAAGGAAAGCTTCGCACCAATGTCAACATCATGTATGGCTGTGACAATTATTGTGCCTATTGCATTGTTCCTTATGTCAGGGGAAGGGAACGCAGCCGGCCGATGGACGTCATTCTGGACGAAATCAGGACACTTGTTGAAAATGGCTGCAGTGATGTGACCTTGCTTGGCCAGAATGTCAATTCCTACGGGAAAAAAGACGGTTTTGCCTATGATTTTTCCGATTTGCTGACTGAAATCGATCAAATCGAAGGGCTTTACCGAATCCGGTTTATGACCTCTCATCCGAAAGATTTCAGTGATAAGCTGATCGAGACGGTAGCCCGCGGTGAGCATATCTGTGAACACTTCCATCTGCCATTCCAGGCCGGAAGCAATCAAGTGCTGGCGGCAATGAACAGAGGGTACACCAGGGGATATTATCTGGAAAGAATTGCGCGTATTCTGGAAATTGTGCCCGAGGCCCGATTGACAACCGATATTATTGTTGGGTTTCCCGGAGAAACGGAAAAAGATTTTGAACTGACGCTTGATCTTGTCAATACAGTGCCTTTCAACCAGGCTTTTACCTTCATGTTTTCCAAACGGTCCGGGACAGCGGGGGCGTTGCTTCAGGATCAGGTTCCGCTCGATATCAAGAAAAACCGTCTGCAGAGACTGATGGCGCTTCAAAATTCTCAGAGTCTGAGCTGGCGCCAGAAAATGATTGGCAACCGCTATGAAATTCTGGTGGAAGGACCCAGTAAGTCGGATCCTAAATATTTAACAGGCCGTACCAGAGGAAATGAGATTGTTGTATTCGAAAGCAGGGAGGACTTGGTTGGTTCACTTGTTTCGGTTACAATCAGATCTGCAAATTCCTGGACGCTTTTTGGGGAGCTAAGTGAACCATGAATACACCCATGCTGCAGCAATATCAAGAGATAAAGAACAGGGTACCGGATACGATCCTGTTTTTCAGGCTTGGCGATTTTTATGAAATGTTTGGCCAGGATGCCGAGACCGCTGCTCCGGTTCTGGAAATTGTGCTAACGGCGCGGGACGCAGGCAAGGGCCAGAAAATACCCATGTGCGGAGTTCCGCATCATGCCGTGGACGGTTATCTTCTGAAATTGGTCGCTGCCGGATTTAAAGTTGCCATTTGTGAACAAATGGAAGATCCTCAAGCCAGTAAAGGAATTGTCAAAAGAGACATTGTCCGGATTGTGACGCCGGGTACGCTGGACAGTATCAGCTCGGAAACAAAGAACAACTTTCTGGCGTGTGTCTATAAGGAGAAAACGTGGGCGCTCGCTTATCTCGACATCACAACGGGTGATTTCCGGATCATGGAGACGCCTTCCATTCAGATCCTGCAGGCAGAATTAAACCGTATTGCACCTTCCGAACTTATCCTGTCCAAGGACGTTGCGATGCTGTCCAAACTATTTACGGATTATTATTTGACAGCGATCGAAAAAAATTTGTTCCTGAGGACGGCTGAACTTAGTGAAAGATTTAAGAAGCAGGCAGAGCTTTTGCAGCAAATGCCGGTTGCCTGCAAAGCTGCCGCCGGACTTTGGCAGTATATCAGTCAGAATATCCCCAACTCGGGACAGGAACATATCCTGCGCATTTCGGTGAGCCAAAGCAGTACGGCAATGGTTCTCGACAAATGGACTAGAAGGAATCTTGAACTTGTCGAATCACTGCGAACCAGCGATGAGAAAGGGACCTTATTTTCCACCCTGAATTTAACCAAAACAGCCTTTGGAGCCAGACTGCTCAGAAACTGGGTGCAGCAACCCTTACGCGATCCTGAAAGCATTAATGAACGACTGGCTTCTGTCGAAGAGTTAACACGGAATACTTTTTTACGCCAAGATATACAAAAAGCTTTGACAACAGTGTATGACCTGGAAAGGCTGCTTGGCAAACTGTCCCTCGGCAAAGCAAGTCCCCGGGATCTGCTGGCGTTGGGCAGCACGTTATCCTGCCTGCCTACGGTCAGGGATTGCATCACTGACAACGGTTCTCAGAAGTTAGCTAAATATCTGCCATCCCTGGCAGGACTTGATGACCTTGCGCAGGAACTGCTTGCGGCCATAAACCCTGAAGCACCATACTCTCCGAAGGACGGAAATATTATTCAGAACGGCTATTCAGCAGAAATTGACAGTTTGCGGGCGATATCGTCCGGCGGCAAAGAATGGATTGCCCGCCTGGAAAATCAGGAAAGAGAACGCACCAGAATCCGTTCGTTGAAGATCGGCTTTAATAAGAACTTTGGGTACTTTATTGAAATCACCAATGCGAATGCTCATTTGATTCCGGATGATTATCAGCGAAAACAGACGCTGGTCAATGCCGAGCGATTCATCACCCCGGAATTAAAAGAATACGAGCAGCGCGTCCTGACTGCGCAGGACAGGCTCAGTGATCTCGAATATCAGCTGTTTTCTGTGCTTCGGGACAAGGTTCTGGCTTGTTCGCTGCTGATCATTAACGCTGCCCAGTCGTTGGCTGAAATCGATGTTTTTGTCTCCTTGGCCGGAGCCGCCATTCAAAACAATTATGTCAAACCGGAAATACGCTCCGATGGGATCATTCATATTGTTGAGGGACGGCATCCGGTTGTGGAAAGAATCTGTGATACGTTTGTTCCGAATGATACGCATCTTACCCGTAATAAACACCTTGCACTGATTACCGGCCCCAATATGGCCGGGAAATCGACCTATATGCGCCAGGTAGCCCTGATCGTTTTAATGGCCCAGATCGGCAGCTTCGTGCCGGCTCAGAAGGCCGCCATTTCGATCGCCGACTGTATTTTTACCCGGGTAGGAGCTGCCGATAACCTGGCAGCAGGGCAAAGTACATTTATGGTCGAAATGAACGAAGTCGCCCATATTCTTAAAAATGCCACGGCGGACAGTTTAATTATTTTGGACGAAGTCGGCAGAGGAACAGCAACGTTTGACGGTCTCAGTCTGGCCTGGGCGATTGCCGAGCACCTGGTCGAAACCCCCGACATTAAAGCCAAAACATTATTTGCGACACATTACCACGAGCTAACCGAATTGGAAGAACGTTATCCTGAAGTTTTTAATCTGCATGTGGCTGTTAGGGAACAGGGGGACGACGTTGTTTTCCTGCATAAAATACTTCCCGGCAAAGCTGACCGGAGCTATGGCCTTCATGTGGCGAAGATTGCTGGCCTTCCGCCCCATCTCTTAAAAAGAGCGGCCATCATTCTCGGTGAACTCGAAAATTCCCCGACCCAGCGCAAGATAGTGAAAGCTGTTGATGCCAATATGCTGCAGCCGTCGCTGTTTGATACCCAGAGCACGCATCCGATATTCAAGGAGCTTGAAGAGCTGGATCTGGATAATCTTGCACCGCGTCAGGCGATGGATTACTTGTATGATCTTATTAGCCGAGTTAAGGCTACGAAGATTATTTAACGGCATTTCTGTGTGTTATTGTGTAATATCGTAATGAGGTCTTTGTGCATTCTATAAATCAGTTATTATGTTGTGGCCTTTTTTGAAAGAACTAATCACATTTGGGGCCTGTCTGTGTGCCACAATACCGCTTTCGGCTATTGCGCCCTCCGTGGCGCAAAAAGCCGCGCTGCGCACTCCATGCTCCGCTTGTCGCGGAACTGTGGCACCCAGACTGATAATAAGCATGTTAGGGTAGTTTTCTTGCCAGAATGTGTCTTAATGTAGATTCCATTTAATGAATGATTTCTGATATCTTTGAGAAAGCATAACAGTCTAGAAGTAATCTGTCTAGAGTGGGATATAGACGTTAGACGCCATAACTATTTAAAGAAGAGGATAATAAAGTTGTTAAAGTTAGCTGAAAAAAGTTTAGATTGGGCAATGTTACACATTGAGAATTATGGGGATACTGATATTTTCCCAATTCCATTCGAATTTGAGGCTATTCGGAATCGATGGAACCAGGACATTCGGCCATGGTTAAGAGGCCAAGATATCTTACAATGGATTCCCAGACCGTATAGGAGATGTCTTACTCCTAAACATAGATATGGCTTTCGCATAGCAACTCAATTAGATCCTTTAGAATCAATTGTTTTTACCGCGCTAGTTTTGGAAATTGGGAAAGATATTGAAGCGGCACGAATTCCAAAGGAAGAAAATATTGCTTTTTCACATAGATTTGCCCCAAAAGTAAGTGGAAAAATGTATGATGTTAAGTATACGTGGGATTCATTTCAAGATTACTCTAGGGAACTTGTAGAGAGCAATGAATATAGCTATGTTGTTTTAGCAGATATTGCAGATTTTTATCCGCGAATCTACTTTCATCCTTTAGAAAATGCATTAAGTGAATGTACTAAAAAAAATAATCATGTTTTAGCTATAACTTCGATGATAAAAAACTGGAATTTTAGCGTATCCTACGGAATACCAGTTGGAGCGGCTGCTTCTAGAATATTAGCTGAACTAGTTATAGATGATGTAGATAGGGGGCTACTTAGCGAAGGTGTTAAACATTGCCGTTATGTTGATGATTATCGTATCTTCTGTAAAAATGAAAGAGAGGCACATGAAAAATTAGCTCTATTAGCTAATATATTATTTGAAAATCATGGACTAACTTTGCAACAACACAAAACAAGAATCCTTGATATAAGAGAATTTAACGATCGTTATCTCCAAAGAGAGAACAATCAAGAGTTAAATAGTTTAAGTGATAAATTCTATGAGATATTGGATGATTTAGGAATAGAAAATATATATGAAGAAATAGATTATAATGATTTGAAGCCAGAGGTACAAGCTCAGATAGATAGCTTAAATTTAATGGGTATTCTTGAAGAACAGGTAAATTCAAAGGAAACAATTGATACTCCTTTAGTTGGTTTTATTCTAAAAAGATTAAAGCAGATAGACAGTGAGGACTCGGTTGACTTAGTACTAAATAATATCAACCAGCTTTACACAGTTTTTAAAGATGTAATGACATATATTACTAGTCTTCGAGCATTGGACAATACTAAAAAGCATGAAATCGGAAGTAAGCTTATTCAGTTGCTTGATGATTCAATTGTTTCTCATCTTGAGTACCATCGTCTTTGGATTTTTGACACATTTACTAAAGACCGTGAATGGGACAATGAGGGTAAATTTGTAAGCCTGTATAATAGCTACCATGATGAATTTTCACAGAGGAAGTTAATACTAGCCTTGGGACGTGCTCAACAACATTCTTGGTTTAAGAGTCGAAAACGAACTGTTAATCAAATGTCACCGTGGTTAAAAAGAGCATTTCTAGCGGCTGCCAGTTGTTTACCTGGCGATGAGGCAGAACATTGGTATAGATCTCTACAAACAAGTCTTGATCCACTTGAGTTAGCTATTACGAAATGGGTAAAAGAAAATCCATTTTAGCAGTTACGGCGTCTAACACGGTGTTTACGCAACTTTTTGGCTTTTTTTCTAGTTGGCTTAATAGGTGCAGCAGTTTCAGTTTATTGTCAGGTACAATATGCTAATTCCAAAATTACAATGGAAGAAAAGGTTGACAATATCTCGAAACATGAATGCGCTTAACGTATAGCATACAAAAAGCTTAAAATAATACGTAACTTGATAATAATACTGTCTGCGTAATCAGTAACAGTGTCAGCGGAGCACGATGCGGAGCGCGGCTTTTTGCGCCAAGGAGGGCGCAACTGCCGAAAACGTTACTGATTGCGCAGACCAACCCCATACAAAAATGATTTGAGCAATAACAAAACTGCTTACAACAGACACAACACAACCCAAATAATGACTTAATTTGACACAAACTAACGTTTTTAGAAGGAGGGAGATAACATGGCCAGCCTTATTGGCATCGATGTGGGTGGAACGTTTACCGATGCTGTCATGATCACGAATGGCGTGATCGAGCGTAAGGGTAAAATTCCGACCAATCAGGATGACATTCTGAATACACTTATCAGCGCCCTGGATTATCTCCAAATTTCCGAGGCTAAAAACATCGAAATGATTACCGTCAGTACGACGCTTGTAACGAACGCGATTTTACAAAAACGATTGCCCGAGGTCAAATTGATCCTTTTTCCGGGGACCGGCATGAAGCTTTCCTCATTGCCTTGGCCGGTGGATTACAGTGTTTTAACCGGTGTTTTGGATTATCGCGGAAGGGTCGTTGTGCCAGCGGATCAATCAGAGTGGCAGACGCTTGCTGAAAAATTGAACAAACAATCCATTAAGCCGCTTACGGCCATTGTCAGCAAATTCTCCCATCGCAACAATGTCTTTGAGGAACAGCTGGCAGCATATTTGCATAGAGAGGCACCTGGAATTATAACAGCTCTGGGAAGCCAGTCCGGGAAGGCCAATTTCTACCGCAGAAGTCTGACGACTTATCTGAACCTGGCCGCAACAGAATTGTTTCAGAACTTTGCTTATCAGTTGAAAATGGCGGTTGAGGCAAGGGGATGTCGGGCGCCGATCCGGGTGCTAAAGGCGGATGGCGGGGTCTTGCCGCTGGCAAAGATCAGACCGGTTGAGTCGATTTACTCCGGACCGGCGGCAAGTGTACTTGGAACGCTCGCCCAGAGCAATCCGGAGGAATCCTATGTCGTTGTCGATATCGGCGGAACCACGACCGATATAGGACTGGTATTATCCGGATCTCCGTTAATCAGCACCCACGGCGCGCAGATCGGACCCTTCTTGACGAATGTCCGCTCGCTGGCTGTACGTTCAGTCTCTATTGGAGGGGATTCAGCTGTCTGTCTGGAGCAGGGAGAGGTTATGCTGGCGGACTACCGCTTAGGTCCTGCCTACTGCATAGGAGGAATCAGCCCGACACCTACGGATGCGCTGCGCTACCTGAATCTGACGGATTACGGTGATCTGCAGAGGGCTGAAGAAGCGCTTGGCATGCTCCTGCCCGAGAACCAAAGAACAGCATCTGCTCTGCGCCGGACAGCACAAATCATCGTTGAGAAAATGGTTGAAAAAATTGCCCGGGCCATTGAGCAGCTGCTAGAGGAATGGAAAACCGAGCCGGCCTATAAGGTCTGGGAAGTCATCCATCATCATGATGACTTTAAATTCTATATCCAGCTCAGCGGAGGAGGAGCACCGGGGCTTGAAGCAGTGCTGGAGAACCGGATGAAGCTGCGGACGGTTCTGACTGAATTCTCGGAAGTCTCGAATGCCATCGGAGCCGCGATGGCTAAACCAACCTTTTCCTGGACACTCCACCTGGATACGAAGTTCTCTATTTACAGGATAGAGGAAACCGGGGAGCAGGGCATTTGGACCGGACCTAAAAAACCCCATCGAGAAGTAGAAGATTTCTTGAAAAAATTAGCGCAAAAACAGGCAGTCGGTCTTGGAATAGAAACAGACGACCTGGAGAAAGAGATCTTTGA
Organism: Dehalobacter sp.; assembly: GCF_030063005.1. Lineage (NCBI taxonomy): Bacteria > Bacillati > Bacillota > Clostridia > Eubacteriales > Desulfitobacteriaceae > Dehalobacter > Dehalobacter sp. The sequence goes on along the minus strand of NZ_JAPDHR010000004.1, from coordinate 24,102 downwards.
TTATTTCCCGCTGGTTGAGAATTATCATACGGTCGGCCAGATTGTCAAAGGTGCGATGCATGTTTCGCCGGGAGTCATTGGGGGGATACGGTCATGAACAAGACAGGAATTATCTTCTTTCCGGCTTTTGACTGGTCTCTTGGGGAATTTCATCCGGAGCGGGAAGAACGCTTGCTTTACACCCAGGAACAGATCTTTGAAGAAGGGATCATGGACCTTCCCCAGGTCAGGCAATACTCTCCCGGGGTGGCGGATCTTTTTGATGTCTTACGAACCCAGGCGATTTTTCCGGATCTCCAACAGCATAATCTCGATGCCCATCTGATCGCTGTTGGAAGTTCGCTGGTTTTGGGCAACGCGCTGATGAAAAAGGAAATTACGAACGGCTTTGCGCTGGTGCGCCCGCCTGGCCATCATTCCGGAGCGACAGTCTGGGGAAATAGAGGATTCTGCACCCTGAATAATGAAGCTATTTTAATTAATGTCCTTCGGGCCAAATACGGCATCAAAAAAATTGCCGTCATTGATACGGATGTTCATCACGGCGACGGGACGCAGGATATTTTTTATCATGATCCGAATGTTTTATATATATCAATCCATCAGGACGGCAGAACCATATTTCCCGGAACCGGATTTACGGAAGAAAAAGGCGGACCGAATGCCTGGGGATCGGTGCTGAATATCCCGCTTCTGCCGGGAGTCGGTGATGAAGGTTTTCTCTATGCGCTGGAAAACTGGATTATGCCTGCAGTGGAAGTCTTTAAACCGGATCTGATCATCAATTCCGCCGGACAGGACAACCATTTCACGGATCCGTTGGCTTCGATGAATGTGACGGCCAGAGGTTATGGCAAAATCACTGAAATGATCAAGCCCGATCTTGCAGTACTGGAAGGCGGATACGCGATTGAAGGCGCACTGCCCTATATTAATATGGCTATTTTCTTGGCGCTGGCCGGAGAAGATTATTCCGGGGTGGTGGAGTCGCAGAAACCTCAGAATACTGAAATTGGCGGTGATACGATCCGCTCTTTTCTGACCGATCTGAAAAGAACGAATGAGGCTGTCCGGCCTTCCTGGGCTTTCCGTAAAGAACCGTTTTTGCCGACAGGTGACTGGGTATATTCCGAGAAAAGTATTTATTATGATACGGACGGATTTAAAGAGAACCGCAGGGAATACATCCGCAAATGCAGTCATTGCGGGGGGACGGTGCTGATGATATCCCAAAAACCGTCGGTTTTTCAGAAAGCGGTGCTTGTCAGAATTCCGTTTGAAGCATGTCCCGATTGCGAACAGGCCGGATACGATCTGGCAGAGACTTTTCAGAAATCAGAAAAAACCATTCTACTGCAAAATCAACTAAGAAATCAAGTCCATTTATGGACGGACGGCAGGGAAGTGAATCCATTTGGCGGCTAGAATTAAGCTCCTTGATGAGCATTGCATCAACCAGATTGCAGCCGGCGAGGTTGTGGAAAGGCCTCTTTCCGTAGTCAAAGAACTGGTCGAAAATGCCCTGGATGCCGGTGCCCGAAAAATAGATATCAGTGTAGAGGGCGGAGGTACGGCGCTAATCAGAGTGAAAGACGACGGCGCTGGAATTCTGGCTGAAGATTTGCGTCTAGCAGTTCTTCCGCATGCTACCAGTAAAATATCGGCAATTACAGACCTCGATGACCTCAGAACATTAGGATTTCGCGGAGAAGCACTGCCGAGCATCGCTTCGGTATCCAAATTGAGTATTATGACGCGGACACCGGATGATGTTGCAGGACAGGAATTAAAAGTTGAGGGCGGCACGTTTCTTTCCATGACGGAAATCGGATGCCCGCCGGGTACAGTCGTAACTGTCAAAGACTTGTTTTATAATACACCGGCCAGACACAAATTCCTGCGTTCAGCCGTTACGGAGTTTGGCTGGATTTCCGACATGGTTGGCAGACTTTCCCTGGCTAGACCTGATGTTGCTTTTTCCCTGCGTCACCCGAATACTATCTTACTGCATACACCCGGAAACGGCAGTCTTCTCGAGGCCATAGCAGCCGTCAGTGGCAATGATGCTGCCCGTAAGATGCTGCCGATATCCTACCGAGATGAAAGCCTTGAGATTTCCGGTTATGTCAGTATGCCGGAGCATGTCAGGTCGTCACGCAGCGGTCTTACCTTTTTTGTTAACGGTAGGGTGATCCGTTCCCAGTTAATGAATCAGGCCATCAAAGACGGTTATCATACGCTGATTCCCGCCAATACCTATCCGGTATGCGTTATTTCGCTGAATCTGCCTCCTTCGGATTATGACGTGAATGTCCATCCCTCCAAACTGGAAATTAAATTTAAAGAAGAAAAAAACTTAAGCAGAAAGATTGCGGAGGTTATCCGAAAAAGCCTTCTGGACAGTTTTCCAATGCGAAAGTATTCCTTTACGGGAAAAACAAGGACATCGGAATCCGCTCCGTCTGAATCCAGTCCGTCTCACTGGGAACAACTTAAGATATTATACCGGCCGCTGGAACCGAATAGGTCAGATCAAATCTCTCCGACGTACGATCCTGATAAACCAATCATCCCAAAAGCTCAGTCTTTCAGAGATGTAGAGAAGATAAACGAACATCATTACCCATACATTAACGGACAGCTGTCTGAACAGCAGCCAGACCAGACGGAATACATTTCTGGCAGATTATCCGGGGGTATACGAGAAAGTATAACGGATCGGGTTCCTGAGCGTATTTCTGATATGATTTCTGATCGTAATTCAGAGATTGCTCCGAACCGTAATCTTGAGCGCATCATGGACAATATTACGGATAGCCTCCCTGACAAAATTGCTGAAGTATCTCAAACTTTGCAGCAGGATAAGGAAACCGTATCGGAATTCCTGGAATTGAAAGCTGTCGGCCAAGTTTTTCATATGTATATTCTTGCTGCAGACGATAAGAATCTGTATATTATAGATCAGCATGCAGCCCATGAGCGCATCAGATACGAAAGCCTGCTTCAGCTTGCCAGACAACGCGAGACAGCAAGCCAGCTCCTTTTGATTCCGGAGACGGTAGAACTTACAGTTCAGGAGGAGCAGATCCTGCTTGCGCATTTTGACGAGCTGCATGGAATGGGCTTCATTTTTGAACACTTCGGAGACAGGACGTACTTTCTGCGGGGGATTCCGCTGCTAGATAGCCTGGAATCACCGGGGAAGATGTTCAAGGTCTTTATCGATGAAATTCTGAACACATCTTTTTCTCCATCCTTGGAGAAACTTCTGGAAGAGTGGATCATGATGCTGGCCTGCAGGTCGGCTGTCAAAGGCAAAGAGCGCTTAATGGTTCAGGAAATGGATGAAATCATACAGAAATTGGGCAGAGCAGATAATCCTTACTCCTGTCCCCATGGCCGGCCTACGATCATTCAGATATCCGAGAAAGAACTCAATCATAAGTTTGAGAGGGAATAAGTCAAATAAATAACATAATGGCAGAACGGATAAGATCATGGATCAAATGGATAATGTGATTGCCTATAAACGGTCAGATGAAAAACTTAAACTGCAGCTTGAAAAGCTCAGTATGCAATCCGGGATAAAAATTGTTCCGATGGATGCCTTATCAGAAGCTGATGGTCTTCCGATACTTCGTTACGTTAAACAGAAGCTCTGTCTTGAAGATGATGGAGAAAGACTCTTTTTCCATCCAAGTATGGCGTTATTAAGGATGATCAATATCCTGCGCGGCGTACCGGATCGTTTTCTTCAGGCAGTGAATCTTGAGGCCGGGGACATTTTTCTTGATGCGACCATGGGCCTTGCATCGGATACGCTGATTGCTGCGTATGCGGCAGGTGGCAAAGGCAGCGTGATTGCTGTGGAAAGCTCACCGCTGATCCATTTTTTGGTTCAGGATGGTCTGGATCAGGTTAAGCAGTTTAAACCTGCCAAGAAACTGTCTCAGGTAAAGGCCCAGGCCTGGGCGGAATTGAGCCAGGCCACTTCCTGCATTAAAACGGTCTTGGCAGATCATACCAGGATATTGGAAGGGCTGCCGGATGCATCTGTAGATGTCGTCTATTTTGACCCAATGTTCCGTGTTACGGTTAAAGAATCTTCCTCGATCCGGCCGCTGAAGAAATGGTCCGATCCGAATCCTTTGGATAAAGATACGATCCGGGAGGCATGCCGCGTGTCCAGGAAAAGAGTTGTGTTGAAAGAACGAAAAGGCAGCAGTGAATTTACCCGGCTTGGTTTTTATGTTAAAGAGAAGAATAAATACAGCCCTGTGGATTTTGGTATCATCGATTTAACTAGGGTGGGGGAGGGTTTCCAATGAATCCCCTGATCGTTATTATCGGACCGACAGCAGTCGGCAAGAGTGCTCTTGGCATCGAACTGGCACTCAGGCTGCACGGAGAAATTATTTCCGGAGATTCCGTTCAAGTTTACCGGAAGCTTGATATCGGATCAGCAAAACCATCTAAGGCTGAACAGAAGGGTGTACCGCATCATCTGATCGATCTGCTTGATCCGGCTGAACCGTTTACAGTGGCAGGATTTCAGTCTCAGGCCAGAGAATGGATTGAGAATATTCAAGCCAAAGGGAAAATCCCGATTATCGTTGGCGGAACTGGACTTTACATTCGTTCAATTTTGGATGAATTTGAATTTCCGGAAGAAGGATCGGACCCAATCAAGCAAAAGTGGCTGGCTTATGCCAATCAGCATGGCAATAAGGAGCTGCATCTAAGACTCGCGGAATGTGATCGGGCTTCTGCCGAAAAACTTCATGTGAACGATACGGCAAGAATCGTCAGAGCCCTGGAAATCTTTGAATTAACCGGTAAACCATTATCTGAACAAAGGTCATACATGGAAAAAATGTATGCTGAATTGGATGAATCGGTCATTTATTTAGGGCTGACGGCTCCAAGAGACGTGATTTATGAACGAATCAATGATCGTTGCCGGAAAATGGTAGATTGTGGTATAATCGAAGAGACTCTACGTTTACTTCAGGAGGGTTATTCACCAAGGCTAAAATCTCTTCAAACCATCGGCTATCGTCATGTCGTTTATTTTTTAAGAGGTTTGGTCACTCAAAAAGAAATGCTGCGTCTGCTTCAGAGAGATACCAGGCACTTTGCCAAAAGACAATTAACCTGGTTTAGGAGGGATCCCAGAATCAAATGGTATGACTTGACAGAATGTTCGTCTCAACAAATTCTTGACGAAATTTGCGATTCTCTTGACTTGCGCAGTGATGGAAACTAAGGTAAAATTAGACAATAAGAAAAATGGTGATGGAGGTAAAAAATAAAATGAATAAATCACCGATTAACTTGCAGGATGTTTTCTTGAACCAAATCCGTAAGGATAACATACCTGTTACGATCTATTTGGTCAATGGATTCCAGCTTAAAGGATTAGTCAAAGGCTTTGATAATTTCACGGTTGTTCTGGACTACGAAGGCAAACAACAAATGGTATATAAACATGCCATTTCTACCATAATGCCAATGAGACAAGTCAATTTAAATGCCTTAGTCGGGGAAATGACTGAATAATTTCCTGCTGGGGCCATAATTGGACTGGGACCATATAGCTGATAGATATCACTGAGACATAGAAAAGAAAAGAAATGAATAGAACATCGTGTTGTGTACCCTACATAGCACGATGTTTATTTTTCTTATTATTTATATTTTTCCCAAATTAATGATTCACCTTTTTCACGCTTCGCTATATATATATAATGACGTTCTTATGGGGGGTGCTTCTTTTATGTCCATTAAGATAACCTTCAGATCAAATCTTCCGCCGGTACTCCAAACCCAGCCAATGACATCAGAACCTGAGTTGCCGGACTATGCCGGCAGCAGTAACAAAAAGACTGAAGAAATCATTACGGAACTCGATAGTTTAATTGGCTTAGAGTCAGTAAAAAAACTGATTCATGAGTTGTATGCTTTTGTAGAAATCTGCAAACGACGGGAAAAAGAGAAGCTGAATACGGAGCCTTTAGTCTTACATACCGTTTTTAGCGGCAATCCGGGTACAGGAAAAACCACAGTCGCAAGGCTGATCGGAAGATTGTTCAAGGAAATGGGCGTCTTGCCGAAAGGACATATTATTGAATGTGAAAGAGCAGATCTTGTTGGGGAGTATGTCGGACATACAGCCAACAAGACCAGAGAATTGGTTAAAAAGGCGCTCGGCGGGATCCTGTTTATTGATGAAGCCTATTCTCTGGCAAGGGGTGGGGAAAAGGATTTCGGCAAGGAAGCAATTGATGCCTTAGTCAAAGCGATGGAAGACCATAAGGATAACCTCATCCTTATCCTTGCCGGATATAAAGTTGAAATGGATGCATTCATAAAGACAAACCCCGGTTTGCGGTCGCGCTTTCCGCTCCATATCGATTTCCCGGACTACTCTCTAGATGAACTGATGTCTATAGGTGAACAGATGCTGACAGGTAGGCAATATACATTTTCTCCGCAGGCAAAAATTGTGTTCCGAAGAAACCTGCAGAATATGAATGCCATACAGCCTTATTCCGGTAATGCCCGGATGGTGCGCAATTTTGTGGAAAAAGCGATTCGCAGACAGGCCGTCAGACTCTACAGGCAGCCGAATCTGTCCAGGGAAGATTTAATGTGTATCAAAGAAGTGGATATTTCTTGATCGGGGGCATTTACCCTTTTACATATCAACGAGAAGAAGATACAATATGCCTATAACCGCATAAATCCGGAGGAATAAAATGGGAAAGACAAATCAATTAGGATTATCATTTTTAGACCGGTTTTTGACGTTTTGGATCTTTATTGCGATGGCTATTGGCGTTTTTGGAGGTTATCTGTTCCCAAACCTTGCTGTATCGTTGGGTGAGTTCAGCACGGGTACGATTTCCTGGCCGATTGCCATCGGACTCATTGTAATGATGTATCCTCCGCTGGCCAAGGTAAAATATGAAGAGATCGGCAAAGTCGTACAAAATAAAAAAGTCTTCAGCTTTTCGCTGCTTCAGAACTGGATTATCGGACCGGTTTTAATGTTCATACTGGCTATCGTGTTTTTGAGAGATATGCCAGGTTATGCTATTGGTTTGATCATGATCGGTTTAGCCCGCTGTATTGCCATGGTCATTGTCTGGAATACGCTCGCGAAGGGTGATAATGAGTATTGTGCCGCTCTCGTGGCCCTGAACTCCATATTCCAAATACTCTTGTATTCAGTTTATATCTATCTTTTTGTTACTTTAATTCCGAAATGGCTTGGCCTTTCCTGGGGTGGGCAAATCGTGGATGTTTCGATATGGGATGTTGCTAAAAGTGTTCTGATTTACTTGGGGATTCCTTTTGCAGCGGGTTTTATTACTCGTTTTAGATTGATCCGAGTTAAGACAAGAGAATGGTACGAGAATGTATTTATCCCTAAAATTTCACCGTTAGCTTTGATCGCCCTGCTCTATACAATCGTTATTATGTTTATGACCAAAGGGCAGGAGATTGTCACCAATCCAATGGGAGTCGCAAGAATAGCCATTCCCTTATTGATCTATTTTGCAGTCATGTTTTTTGTCAGCTTCTTTATGTCTTACAAAGGCGGCTTTCAATATGACCAGACGGTAACACTGGCTTTTACAGCAGCAAGCAATAACTTTGAACTGGCGATTGCGGTAGCTGTAGCAGTATTTGGCATCGCCTCCGACGTAGCTTTTACAGCCGTTATTGGGCCGTTGGTGGAGGTGCCAGTCATGATTGGCCTAGTGAATTCAGCGCTTGCCTTAAAAAACAAATTTTATGACCAGCAGGGTTGGCCACGTAGGCATAAAGGAGAGCTTTAACCAATGCCGGAAAAGATAAAAGTAGCCTTTAATACATTTGATTTTTCTAAATAAAGTCTTATGTGTCTCTGCCTTGATCGTTAAGTTATATTTTTTCGTATATTGAAAAGTAAGCCAATTCGATGTAGTATTTTAGAAGAACTTTACTTAATGGAGGATAGTTTTTTGTCCGATTTGAATTTATCCGCGAAAATTACAGACGCGCTGTGCTATGCTGAACAGGTTTTGGCAAAACAAACCTGTATCATAAATCCAATCATTGAGAAGAACCATCAACGTGTCCTCAAAGCTTTCCAGGAGGCCAGAGTCTCAGCCTATAATCTGAATGGAACAACCGGCTACGGACTTGGCGATTCCGGGAGAGAAAAACTTGATACGGTGACCGCATCCATCATGGGTACTGAAAAAGCCATCATCAGGCACCAGTTTGTATCGGGTACCCATGCGATTGCATCCGCGCTCTTTGGTGTTCTCCGGCCTGGAGATCATTTTATTTCTGTTACCGGGATGCCGTATGATACGCTTCAGCAGGTGATCGGAATCAAAAACAACATTTCCGGCAGCCTGGCTGACTGGGGAGTGTCCTTTGATATCCTGCCTTTGGATGCTGATAGTCAGATTCAAATGGAAAAACTGGCTGCGATGGTGACTCCGCAAACGAAGCTGTTTATCATCCAGCGTTCCAAGGGTTATGAATGGAGAAATTCTGTTTCAATTGCCCAGATCAGTGAATTTGTTGGCTATGCCAAAACGCGTTTTCCAGAGATCGATATCTTCGTCGATAATTGCTACGGCGAGCTTGTTGAGGATCAGGAACCCGGACATGTGGGGGTAGACCTGCTGGCAGGATCACTAATCAAGAATCTCGGAGGCACGCTGGCCCCGACAGGCGGCTACATCGCCGGCAGAGAAGATTTGGTCACGAAAGCCGCTGCCAGGTTTACCGCACCCGGCATCAATGCCGATGTCGGAGCAACCCTCGATAATCTTCGGCTCATGTACCAGGGATTGTATTTCAGCCCGCTGACGGTCAGTGAAGCGATCAAAGCTGCAGTTTTTTCCTCGGCCTTCTGGTCAAGACTGGGTTTTGAAGTCCATCCAGGTCCGAAGGATCTGCGGACGGATATCATTCAGGCGGTAAAATTGAATTCCAAAGAAAAGATGCTGGCCTTTTGCCAGGGTCTCCAGAAAGGTTCGCCGATCGATTCACATGTTCTGCCGCTGCCTTCGGAGATGCCAGGCTATACGGACGAAGTGATCATGGCTGGAGGAACTTTCATTCAGGGGGCCACGAGCGAATTTTCTGCCGATGGTCCGATCAGAGCCCCTTATGCCATATATATGCAGGGCGCGATTTCTCATATCTATGTGAAAAACGCTAATCTTTCAGCTGCGCAAATGCTTGAACAAAATCATCTGTTATAACGGTCTAAGCTAATAACGCGCCGGAAGCAGGGATAGTCAATATGGTAAGAATAAGACGCGATATGATGAACAATCCGTATAGCCAATTTCTTCAGGAAATCATTGAGATTATCCTGATCGTTTTTGCCTTGTCCTGGCTGCTAAAAACTTATCTGATCGGATTTGCCCATCTTGAAGGAGCGGAAATGATGCCGTCACTTTCGCTGGACAGCCAGGTGCTGGTTGAAAAATATTTTTACCGCAGCATTGACGCTTTGGACAGAGGAGATGTCATTCTCTATTCAGATAACGGTGTAGAAAGCATCAAACGAGTAATCGGCTTACCAGGTGAGAAAGTAGAAATTAAAAACGGTTATACGTATATTAATAGCAAACCAATTTACGAACCTTATGCCAATACACCAAAGACATATACATTTTCAACGGTTGTTGTGCCGGAAGACCATGTTTTTACGTTGAATGACAATCGGGCGAGTAAGAATGATTCCCGTTCATTCGGCAGTGTTCCGGTTCAGAGCATTGAAGGCAAAGCCCTATTCTGCTACTGGCCGCTGAGCAGTGTTCAGATCCTGTTGTAGGGCCATGTCGATCCATCATTTTAGATTGACAAGGTACTATTTTTACTTAACAAGATGTAAGGAACGGAGCATATGAATAAGAATGATTAAGGGTAATTTTACCTGGAATCTTAATTTTACCTGTAATCTATCGTAAAAAAATAACCGGGAATTTAGACACGGTATGAGTTGAAGGGAGTACAATCAAAATGAACAACAAAACGAAAGTGCTTGTTATCTTTGGCGGTCAATCGGGGGAGCATGAAGTTTCGGTCATTTCTGCAGCGTCAGTCATCAAAGCGCTACATGCTGACCGGTATGAGATTCAGACCATCGGGATCACCAAGGAAGGAAGCTGGTATTGGGGGGCAAGACCGGAAGCGTGGAAGGAAGCTAAAGCCGATATCACGAACGGCGCCAAGCAGGTCGCAGTCGTTTTGAGCCCGCAAAAACCTTACTTTCAGGCTATAGACGGAAGCGAACTACCGCATCAGGGCAGATGTGATATTATTTTCCCGGTCATGCATGGCCCTAAAGGGGAAGATGGTACGATTCAGGGGCTTTTCGAAATGGCGGGGTTCCCATATGTTGGTTCAGGTGTGCTGGGTTCTTCTCTCGGAATGGACAAAGACCGGATGAAGGCCGTTTTCAAAGAAGCCGGGCTGCCGATAGTGCCGCACCTTACCTTGCTTCGAAGTGAAATCAATGCTGCTCCCAAAGCAGCGGTGAAACGCATCTCAGACAGCATTGGTTTTCCATGTTTTATCAAACCAGCCAATCTTGGTTCCAGTGTCGGTATTTCCAAAGCTGAAGACGATAAGCAACTGCTGGAAGCTTTGATCTACGCAGCAAAATTTGACCGGAAAATTGTGATCGAAAAAGGTGTGAAGGCAAGGGAAGTTGAATTGAGCGTCCTTGGCAATGAAAGTGCCAAAGCCTCCATCCCCGGTGAAATTAAACCGGCCAAAGATTTTTATGATTATGAAGCTAAATACCTGGATAATAGCTCAGAATTGATTATTCCAGCCATATTGAGCCAGAAATTGATTGAACAGCTTCAGTCCTATGCAGTGACTGCTTTTGAGGCCGTCGGCGCTTCGGGGCTAAGCAGAGTTGATTTCTTCGTTACTGAAGACAAGCAAATCTTTATTAATGAAATCAATACGATGCCTGGCTTTACGCAAATTTCGATGTACCCGAAACTGTGGGAAGCCAGCGGCTTAAGTTACAGCCTGCTTCTTGATGAACTGATCAGACTTGGATTCGAAAAATTCAAGGATGATGCCGATAGAAGACTTTCCTGAACACATCTCCAAAAGTGAGTCTATCCTTAATCAGGTGACCGCAAACAAGAATTTCTTCTTATAATACTTCAAGTCTTACCCGCCAAAAAAGGGCGCAGCAGATAAATATTTCTGCTGCGCCCTCGCTTTCTCCCCCGTATTATGTATCAGTGGATATCTCGGAACAGTCCGATCACTTTGCCGAGAATGGTTACGTGATCGGAATAAATCGGCGCCATATACTGATTCTCCGGCTGGAGCCGGATCTGGTTCTTTTCTTTGTAGAAACGCTTGACTGTGGCTCCGTCTTCCGGGCCGTCTGAGACTAAAGCAACAACAATATCACCGTTACTGGCATTCTGCTGTTGTCTGACCAGAATTAAATCATCGTCAAAAATACCGGCATCGATCATGCTTTCGCCCTGAACCTTGAGCATAAAGACCGTGTCTGATTTTACCATATCATACGGAACAGGGAAGGAATCCTCAATGTTTTCTATGGCTAGGATCGGTTCACCAGCGGCAACATGTCCAACTACTGGAACGTGAACGATTTTTCTGGAATTATATTCGCCGAAGGAATCGAGGACTTCTATGGCCCTTGGCTTCGTAGGGTCTCGTCTGATATATCCTTTTTCTTCGAGAATGTTCAGATGATTATGCACAGTCGAACTTGATGAGAGCCCAACAGCTTCGCCTATTTCACGGACCGAAGGGGGATAACCTTTTAAGGCAATCTCCTTCTTGATAATATCCAAAATCTGCATCTGACGTGAGGACAGATTCGAAGTCATGACATCCCTCCTGATTATTTATTTTGAATCAATATTTGGTCTAGCTAAATCGTAACATAAAAATTGGAAAAAGGCAAACAAATGTTCGTGATTTTTCTTGACACGAACGTTTGTTCGTACTATAATCAAAACATAAATATATGTTTGATCTAATGGAGGTTGATGATCATGATTGCAGTATCCAGATCCTATATGCGTTATAGAAGAAATTCAACTAAAATTGTATTTGTATTGGGACTGTGCCTAACAATTATTGCTGCACTTTTAATATCTCTGGTGATAAATTATCTAACTGCTGAAAATTCCAACCCTACATCATATAAGGCGATCACAATACAACAGGGAGATACGTTGTGGGAACTTGCTGCAGAATCCAACTACAGCAGTGATATCAGTGCACTGGTGGACAAAACCATGCGCTATAATAACCTACGCAGCACGTATATTGAACCAGGACAGGTGATCTATATTCCGGTTCGGTCATAATTTAGAATTTAGTTTATCATTAACGATAACGATCTTTCAATTCTTACGAACTTTAATTATGTCTCTATATTGTCTATATTTTAGTCTATATTTTAATATAACCTCCATATATACAACTATGGAGGTTATTGTTATATGAAACTCATTAAACAATTAAAAAAGACAATATGGCCTGATTCTATCGTATTGATCATTTTTGTGATGATTGCTATCACCGCCATTATTGTCAAGCAAATAGTCATCCATGATGAATCAAAATCAGATGCCTATAACGATCTTTCACATATATCCTCGGAAGTTGTTATTCATTTTCAGAAAGTAAAACTGGATTCATGGAAGGACTATGTAGCTATTATTCATGTTTGCGATCCAACAGCAAATCGCCTCGTTCAGCAGCTGGATAATGGAATTAACTTCAATAATCTTGACTGGTCCGGACTAAATAGCGAAGAATTTAAACAAGTAAAATATTACCATCATTTACTTGATCAGTATCTGTTCTTTACGCCGGGAGAATATCAGTTCCCACTTCAGGAACCTTCGCATTATACAGATACCTATGGTGCCGATAGGGAGGGGGGACAGCGAAAGCATGAAGGTACAGATATTTTTAATCAAAAGGGTACGCTAATATTCAGTGTATGCAATGGTACACTGGAAAGGATTGGATGGAATAGGCTTGGCGGAGAGAGGGTGGGCGTAAGAGGCCAGGACGGAAACTATTATTACTATGCCCATCTGGACACGGTCAATGAAGCATTGGTTGTCGGGAACAGCATTTCCAAAGGAGAACTGATCGGAACAATGGGGAACACAGGTGACGCAATTACAACTCCTGATCATTTGCATTTCGGAATCGAACTGCCGAATGGCAAATGGATCAATCCATATTCCTGGTTAAAAGTTTGGGAATATAACAGTCGCTAAACAGCTAGTCGATCAGCACGCAGCCAACATCGGCAATCGTATTTTGTCCTAATAATAAGGAATACCGTTCGCCACAAACATTGCTGACGACGATGTATATGTAAAGCTACACCATGTGTCTTATAAAATCCATATTAGTCCGATAATAAATATTATGTAAAGTTAAAGCATAGACTCTCAGGTATTTATTTTGCAGACTTACGTACTGAATTTCCTAAATTGAACTCAATATTAACATGTTTTTTTAAACGACTCATAATTGTATTTCTATTAACATTGAATTCTTTTGCCAAATCACGACTTGAAGCACCATCCAAATACCTTTTAACCAAATAGTTTTCATCTAAACTGATCTGAGGTCTAGCCATTCGTAAACACCACCTTAGAAAGTATACTACTAAGAGCTATACCTTAAATCTACAGGTAATATTTACTATAGGACAAATTAAATATAATTTATTTTTAACCTCATGTCAAGAACAAATTTTGATTTAATTTAACCAATAAAATAGAATTATAAATTAAAAACGCTTTTGATGGTCATAACAAAACACCTTACCACCAAAACGCCGTCTATTTACAAAACAGTAAGATTTAATTTTATGAGATACTTTCGCACTACAAACTGAACAAACATTTGGCATATCAATAAAAATCTGATAATCCTGCCTATTCTCAATATTTGCCAAGCTTAAAATTTCACAAATCCGTTTAATCTGTAATTCATTTAAAACTAAAATATTTCTCGAAATATATTTGATTTTTCTTTCAATGAAATCTGACAAATCAGTATCAAATATAACAAGCTCATTTAACGCTATGTTTTTTAATTCAGAATCTACAAACAAACAGCATCTTCTAGTAAAAGTAACAATAGAATAATAACTTAAATTCGCATAATCTTTCAAAAGTAATTTTAAAGCCTGTATATGACCAAAGTTTTGCCATAATGGATTATAAAACTTATATTCCTTATTATAACCAACACAGTTCCATTTTTCATTATTCTTAACACCATAAATATTTCCAAAATAATTCTTTGTTTCAATGACAAAAATACCATACGGACTTACTAGAACATGATCTATTTGAGAATAACCGGATAAAGATTTTTGATTTAAAACAAGTAAGTCATTAAAAACTTTATAACCAAGATTGTCTAATTGAAGTTGAATCTTATATTCAGCCAATTCTCCTTTTCTTAAAGATTTACGTCTGTTTTCAATATAAATAGAATTACTACCTAATAATTCATTACCAAAAACTTGAATAGATTTATTACCTAGTGATTTTTTTCCTGAGGGTTTAATCTTTCGAAAATTCAATTTCAATAATTTTTTAAGAAAATTAAATAACATATTTCTCCAAGAAACATCCTTTTATAATAATTACTAGAACTAATTATTATAACTGTATTATAAGTATTCCTTATAAGCTTTACAAGTTTAGTAGCAAGCATTGTTTTCGGGTCAAGGCGTTTCCCGGGCCCGGGTCCCCCCGTCTCCCCAAACCCGGGAAACCAATCCGGGTATTCCTAATCCTGCGGGGGGATCTCTGGGAGTCAGATGAACAAGGTGACTATTTTTGTATGTCTTGCTTTGAAGCTGAAAGGCTGGTACGATTTCACCGCACCAGCCTTTCAAATTTTGAGCATTCCATAATATGTAATTCTATAAAGTATGCCATTATTCAGACCTCATATACACCATTAGCTTATTTTCCTCTCTATATCCTCAATACGTTTTACTAGTCTAACCTCAAGCCTTTCAAGCTCTTCAAAAACCCACTTATTAACAGTACGTTCAAGCGAGTCAACAGACTTTTTTATGGACCTAATATCTTTACTATGTTCGTTTAAAATCTCAGTATGCTTTTTTAGCTCCATCAAAATTTCTTCCAAAATTTCATTACCAGCCATTTCTATCACTCCTCTACATCATTATATCACAGAAAATAAAATACAACTAAAAAAAAATCTTTGTAATACGAAACCTGGGAGAAATCCAGCCGATCAGAGCCGAATGCAGCCATATCATGTATTACATTTTTCTAAATAAGTATCAACCGATTTCACAACAGAATTAAACGAATGCTGAAAATCATCAATACTATTCTTAATTCCAGATAGATTAATAACAGCCTGTTTTAATTCTTCTAGATACATTTGTTTAGAAGCAATCTGCCATTCCAATAGATTTATCTGTTTATCAAGTTCCTCCTCTTTTTTCATGAAATACCTACAAAGATTATGAAACTTATCCGAAAAATTCTCACCGTGATAAGCTTCTATATACAGTTCAACTTCTTCATCAAACCGCATTGTTTTTGGTTGTCCTTTAGCCATTCAAAAACCTCCTAAAATGCTTCTTTTACTAATTACTAAATCCGTTCATTTTATTAGCTTGAAAAACTGCATCATGAAAACAACAAAATTCATAGACGTGCTGCCAATTTCCTATTGAATCATAAAAACCAATTGCATAACGTTTCTCATCATATTGTCTAACATAGTACATCGATGCTTGAACTCGTTTATTATTCAAATCTATTTGCATAAATACCTCCCCGCAAAAATAACTTTTAAATACTCTATGTGTAATACACATATTTTAAACCGCAGCGTACTATCTATTGATATTGTATTACATATAGAATATAATGTCAATAAAAAATGTAATACGATTTTCGCTGCAGCAACTCACCAGGTAACGTGTTTTTGTATTACGTATAAAAAGTAATAGGTCACATCTTAAAAGATAATGACCTATTACAACTAATTTTAAATAACACCTTCCATAAAACTCTGTAAGTTTTCTGGGACTGACACCGGGATAACCAATTCATTTGTATCATAGTATTTAAAGAATTCTGTGTAAGAAGCTGGAATCAACCGAGACTTCACAAAAGAATCATCCACAGCGTGAAAAATATCCCAGGCTACCCTTTTATTTTGCCTATGAACGTAAATATGATACGTAAGCATTAATCTCACTCTTACGTCCACCATGTTATATGCTGGCGTAGTCAGAATCAAAACAGACTTTAATTTCCGAAGATATGAAAAGAACTGTGTCAGCCTTATGTTAGATTTACTTCCAGAAAGCCGAGAATCAAGCAAGGACTGCGTTTCATCCAAAAGTACTATAGAACCCCCTTGATCACGATACGGAACAATCTGGCGCCAGCTATCCTCATTTTCAAGTGGAATAAAATTCGGGTGCTTCAATGTTATATTTGAGAATATAGGAACTTTGTAACCTGTTGAACGTGTACATAATTCAGATGCAGAGACAGCACAGGAAACGGCTGAGACAGACTTTCCAGAGCCTAATTGACCGGAAAAAAGTATTGATGTTATCATCTACGAACCGCCCCATTTTCCGAGTTGTTAAATGCCCTGCTTAATGGAATTTTACCTGTGACTTTATCCGCCAGGGTGAACTTCTCAAGAGCAGACAAGAATAATTCTGGATTCATACAATAATTTACGCCATTCAAAAGACTATTTTTTAATGCTCGAACTGTCATACTATCAGGGCATAATGATTCAGCATAAGCAATCGCCCTGATCTGCTTCATGTGAAGCGGAAAACCATGACGTTCAAGAGCAGCTACTACACTTCCAAAATCTGTATTGGCATTTTCTTCTTCGTTAAATAGTTTTCCAAATACATCCTGTAAATTTTCCATGATCATACACCCCCCCTATCGAATAATTAATGCTACAAGAGCAACTAAACCGCATACAACGATAGGAATGTAATCCGGTAACCTTTTCTCCACAGGACTTTCAAACAGTCCTTTTATAACCTGAGATTCACGAATTGACTTTATTTCTTGTGCTTCGACTACACCCAACCTTGACAGATTGACCAGTAAAAACCGCTCACCACTAGAACTAAATTTTTCAGTACAGACAGCAATGGGAAAAGCCATGTCACCACAATCAATTAAACCATCCCTTTCCTCTAATATTGGATAAATTTCTACTCTCTCAGTACCTTCAATTTGAGCAATTACGGAACCATGATTAATCTGTTTTTTCTTTAATCCAAACACTTTCAAACCTCCATATATTTTTAAATCATAGCTAAATGTAATACAGAAACGAGTAGCAGCACGAACCGGCCGAGCTGATCCACACCAAGATATGTATTACATTACCACCATTTCACACCCTGTTTTAACTGCAAATATAAAGAATATCCTGTTTTCGCAACCATAAACACGGAGATACAGACAAAGCACAGTACAAGGCTTTTTATAAGAAACACCCATGAAGAGCCTAAACCAACGAAATGACCTAAGTAATTATTAATATTCAAACCACTGGCGAGATTAAAATGAACATTACTTAAACTATTCAATACTGTTTGCAACATGGTTGTTACTGGCACAAATATCGTATCAGCAAGAGCATGCATCTTTACGTCCTCCTTGCTATTTTCATGATGGTCATGACAAAAGCTATCCAGATCATGACCGTTAATAATCCCGCTATGACATTTCCACCGACACCATTCAAAGCAGTGAAAACCATTGTTACTCCTGGGGTGAATGAACTATCATACATCACGCCAGTGCCTGACCATGTAAGAAAACTGAATATCAAGTTAAAGAATGAACCAACCAAACTAAACGGAATAGCAAATATTTTAAGAATGACCTGCAAGGCTAAGACCACCACAAACAAAAGCTGACCAATAAAATAAAGTAAACCACTAAAAAAGGTTATAATTGGACTGAATAACGTCTGTATTGTGTTACCAAGCCATGAAAAGAGATTTCCTATAAACTGTCCCAACCCATGAATAAGGTTAGAAAAAAACGTTGTGATACTATCAAATAAACCGCCGAATGTATCCCGGAGAAAATTTACAAGGCTTGTAATTAATGATAAAAGAAAATCACCCATAACCCACCTACCTATACCGGAATAAGTCAATCAGACCACATGCAACAGCTAACGAAAGACCTACAGAAATAATCAAGACCATTGACGATGAACACGATGAAATTATTGATTGCAATACATTTAATGCTTCTGACACTTTTCCCCCTCCTACCGTCGATTTATACGACCTGTTTTGGTATTTGAACGTTTACGACCACTGGAATTCGATGTAAGACCAAATGAATATTTATCGGCAGTATGTTTCGATGATGAATTAAATGAACGACCAGAAACTAAACCTTTTAACCCATCAAATAAAGAGCGTAAACCGTCTAATTCTTCGACAGCTTCTCCCCTTCTCAAATCGACCAGCTTATGAGCAATGAAAACAGCCACAAACAAACCAATAATAAGAAAAAGTATCGGCGAAATTCTCATTAAAATAGTTGTTACGCCTACAAGTATTGATTGACCATCAAAACCAATGTCAAAGCCATTAAACAAAGTAGAGCTATTTCCAGCATAAGGCACTACCTATACCCCCCTTTTTTACCTAATGAGATCATGTGTCGGGATAATATGAAAGCAACCAATAACGCAAGTGACAATGCAACCACAGGCCATATAGATTTAAAGAATGCACCAACACCCTGAACAATATCAGAAGAAGTTATACCCAAATCAATCTCGATCGGAGCAGATGCACCTTCTTCTAGCGTTGTGAATGTTACATTAACTATTTCTGACTGAAGATCATCATATAAAGCACAAACACCATAGGTATATGATGTTAAAAACTGAAGATTGGATAAGCTATATGACGTAGCTGTTTGTCCTAAAGTTTGTATCAAATTCCCATTTATATCAAAGACTTTATACCCTGTTGCTTCAGGTATATAAGTCCATGTGATTTTTGCTGTATCTCCACCAATCCCAGTAACACTCAAAACTGGCATTACAAGATTAGGAGTGCATTCTACCGTTACCGGAACAGACTTACTCCCCTCACCATCAAGGCCGACAGAAGAAACCTGTATGCTATATGTTCCATAATCAGGAGCATTAAATATATATTGATTCGTGGAAACATTACCAACTGCAACGTTATCAACATAGACAACATAACCAGTTACATCTTCTATTACATCCCATGTTATTGTTACAGTTTTAAAACTTGAAACCGCTTGAACATTCACAGGGACAGAACCGATTACATTTTCAACCGTGACATTACAAGAACCAGCAATTCCCTCACCATCACTATTTACTGCTCTGACACTGAAAGAATACGAACCTACAGCCAAATCTATAACATTGTAATTTGTCCCACTCGTTGAACCTAAATAATTTCCACCCTGATAAACTTTGTAACTTGTTACACCCTCAGAACTTACATTTGCATTCCATGAAAGCGTTACATTATGACCTGAAACAGTACCAATCAAGCCAGTAACAACCGAAGGAGTAACAGCGGATACAGTTTTCGTTACAGATGTCTGTAACCCCTCACCAGTGGAATTAACTGCCGAAACAGCAAAAGTATGTGAACCTGTTGCCAAAGCTGAGAAATTAACCTGCTGCACACTCAAATAAGTACCATACAAATTAGAATCTAAATATACTTTATATGATGTTACGTTTTCACCTGAAACATTTGCATTCCATGTCAAAGAAGCACTATGACCAGTTACAGTACACGAAACCCCGGACGGAGCAGAAGGAACAACAGAAACACCAGTTACAGCAACAGTAAAATATCCTAATGAAACGGATGAATTATTAAACCACTCTACTTTATAAGAATTACCTGATACAAATGTTGATTTAGGAATATCATACAAACCATTATTTCCACTCACATAAACAAAATTCCCACTGGTATATACTAACGAACCTGAACCTGTATTTGTTACTTTAAAATAATAATAACTACCCGAAGCAGAACCAGGATCATTAAACAAATAACTTGTCGAAGTTGGAATACAAAAATACCAAGTAGAACTATGTTCAATTATCGCAGGCTGATTAGTACCAGTTGCACCATTATTACGTGTCATAGAACTGCAATCAAATTGCAATGTTCCGACAGTAGTTACTACAGCATAAACAGGAAATGAACTGAACATAGTTATTAATACAGCAAAAAATAACACTGAACATTTTTTTCTCATAATTTCCTCCTTAATCGGGTGTTAATTCTTCATCTGGTGACATTTGAAAATCAGGGGTATTATTATTTCCGTTCACTCCCGGAATGCTATCCGGTATCATTTGATTATCTGCTGATATTTGATTATCCGGAGATAAAATATTATCCCTTACCATTTCAGTATCTTGAATATTGTTTATCAAATCGTAACTTAAATCAGGCATATTTTCATTTGAATGTGACATTTGAGAATCAGGAGTATTTTCAGTTGAAGGTAATCCGAATATATCTTTCAAAGTATCTGCCATTGAGCTAAAAACTGGCAATGTCCCCGGTGAAGGTATTTGCATATCTGTATCAGGAGATAAAACCGGAATACCGACGCTTACACCCTGACTATTATCCGTAGGTGCTGAAATATTTCCCGGAACTGAACCAAAACTAGGAATTGCCGGGACATTAAAAGAAGGACTTGTAAATGTTGGTACTGGTGGATATTCAGGAGCCGACATATCAGGAACTTCAAAAATCATATCTCCAAATGATGTATCTGCATTTTCCATATATACATAGCTCATCCATTGGTTTGATAAATCAGGTTCACTGAGTGTAATCATCTCTAATTTTACACCTTGTATCCTATAACCGTATTCTGAAGTAAACGTAAAAGTTTGTTCACCTGAACTTGAATCAATCGATGAACCATGACCGAAATAACGCCATTCACCAAAAGCTGAATAATTATAGTACTCAAAAAACCAACAAGAACCATTATAATTTTTCCATTTTACTGTTACTGAATCTATTCCGTCACTTGATGTAAAGCCACCACCAACAAATGCACCTGTCTCCGATACCTGAAGATACCTATTCGCATAACACGGAGGGTAATAAGACGTTGCCATAGCAGAAGAAACACCCATTGTTAATACTAAAATCAATGCTATCACTACAATTAATATTTTCTTGTTTCTACTTCTCAAAATCATTCGCCCCTTTCAGATGTAATACACAACTATGCTGCAGCTGGATCCGATCAGCGTCATGCGTCCCTGATTTTGTATTACATTCATTACTTTTTATTCCCTAAAATGGGACAGGGGAAGCATTTGTCCTGCCTCCCCCGCTTTGAGAAAAAATGGATTAGTGTGCAGATTTGCCAAGACGGATAAGTCTTTTGCCAAGACCGAATCCGACAGGGATGGCAATGGCCAGAGCGATCAAAGGCCAGAACTGAGCTACAAATAGCTGGGCACCTGCGAATACATCGGAAATTTCAACGCCCAAATCCATTGTTAAACCTGTGAAAACACCAGTCATAATTAAAATACCTCCTCTGTTTTTTTTTATGTGAAGGGACTTATACCCTTATCACCTGTGCATGGAAAGCAATCCACGTAATATGAAAAATCCTAAGACTATACCGAGAAACAATGCGACAATTGGAGCAATACCGGAGAACAAAGCAACAAAACCAGCTTTCAATTCTGTCAGATTTATCGGTATGTTAAATGCAGACCAATCCATTTAAAACCCCTCCCCGGTTATTCATGTCGCAAGACTCGTATTAAACCACCGAGCAAAAACAATCCGACTACAACGCCAACAAAAACACCGACAACAGGCAAACCCGAATACAGAATGTTATAGGCATACTGCATCATTTGAGACACTGGGAAAGTGAATGTCATTGTCATACCCTCCTTATCAATGAAATTATTCCTAGTAGGATAACTAAGAAACCAACTAGACCAAATGTTATATTAAACAAGTTTGGTAAAGACATTACCATTCTTGCACATTCCCCAAAATCATTAATAATCTGCATATCTATCAAAACCTTCGCCACCTTCCACGAAGAAAATACAAAGGCATTGGAAGCCAGCTAAACACGATCAAGACCACAAAGGGGATGAGTAAATTTCCAAATCTATGAAATAAATCGTTTAACGATAGAATTGTCAACTCACTCACCCCCTTGTTTTAATGTCTTATTCCGCTGTAGATTAAATTAAAAACCAGAAGTATCGAAACAATTATCAGCAATGATCCTGTAAGTATATCGCCGAATGTAATTGACTTGATCACGGCGAATTGACCTCCTGAAGCTGTATTTATCACGTTTGCATATTGATCGATCGTTTTGATAACTTCATTTGTAATATTCACATCAGTAGGCATGTTTTAATTTCCTCCAGCTAATCCACTAAAAACATTACGCCGTTTGAATTGCCATAAACTACACCATCATATTTTTGTTCGGTACCCATTTCTGGAACTTTTCGACCATCATTCGGCATTTTCACCAGCGCCATTCCGGCACGAGTTCCTTTGTTCTGTAACAATGTGATTTGAACACTTTTCTTTCCTTGGTATTCGGTTTCTTGAACCCCTACTACTTTTCCGCTAACGCTTCCGAACGTTGCTACACTTGCCATAATTTCAACACTCTCCTAATCCATTTTTTTTATTAAAAGTAAGTTTACCTTACTGACGGAATCATAATCTCCGACTAAATCCTAAAATCACACAACCATCATTTAGAATTCTGGAATCCTCAACGACAGATGAAATGATTTTATATAAAGAGCGACCTGTGTACTTAAAACTCATATTCTTTTCTTGATAGAGAATATAGTCTCCGATCAGGTAACCAGTATTTTTATCCCTAATATCATAATTATGGTTACCATTTAAAAATTGCTGAAACTTAAAATCAGGAACACTCAAAACATGAATTTTTGATTTTACAGTCTTTAATACTGATGGATTCAACATTTCTTCACCCCGTTTGTATTAATATTGAACGACCGAATTTTATATCGCCCTGATAATCGAACTGAAATACTTTGTCGAAAATTACTTTTGTTGCTTTATCTTTGATTTGCTTTTCAAGATTTTTTAAATAATTCTGCAATGCATGGTATTCCTGAACCATTTGCACATAGAATTTTTTTACTGAACGAGACATTTTGTAATTACGATCTAGATTTGTACTACAAAGATATGACTTTGCATTAAATCCTTTTTTAGTTACAAAAGGGTTTTTCATAGATTTACCAACGTATTCAAGAACATAATTTATTGCTTTGAGGCCGTCTATCTTTTCAAGATTAACTGTACCTTTACCTTTGATAAGTTCTTGCCAGATTGCAATCGCTTCTTTCCAAGGGATAAACCGATTGTATAAAATATGATAATGTACTGCTCCCCTACTTTGCCTTTCTCGTGTTCCTATGTATTTAAAATCGGGGTATTTAGACCTGAGGTTAAAAACAAATTTTTTAAAAAGCTTGTCCAGCTTCTCAAAATCTGATATATTCTCTTGTGTAGTAAGCGTCATTAAACGAGACATTTTGTTATGTAACGCAATTCTTCGAAGTGTTTTCTTTGCTCTTGAAATGGCTATTCCTCTGTCCCTTTTTGTAACTTCATCTGCTTTCTTCCCTACCCTACCGGATGAACGCTTGTAAACTCCTTCTGAATTCCAATAATCTACATCATCATATATTACATACTCTTTAAATTTTCCAAAATCATATTCATGAACAGTAGAACATTCCAAGAGCATTGTTTCTCGCATTTATTACCTCTAATATTTTTAACCTGAGGTTATTAATAAATATTATGTAAAGTTAAAGCATAGACTCTCAGGTATTTATTTTGCAGACTTACGTACTGAATTTCCTAAATTGAACTCAATATTAACATGTTTTTTTAAACGACTCATAATTGTATTTCTA